>CAZBSW010000030.1:0-11766 GCA_964494835.1 uncultured Thermotogae bacterium | reverse complement strand
AACCGACGTTGCGTACGGGTTAGGGACTCCCATAGGGCGGAATAGGCATAGCTTTCTCGTTCGAGCAACAGGTCGACGGCGTCCCCGATCGAATGGCCCGTAACACGTTCGCCCGGTGCACACAGTTCCCATACGGCATGGCATAGGTGTTGAGTGTAGAACGGGTGCCCGCCGGTCAACGCACAGATTTCATCGATTTCGGCCTCGGTGATCTGCTTGCCTGAATCGGTGAAGCGTACGCTGATGAACGGGAGCCATGCCTGCGCCGCGATAGGTCCAAGCGGATAGTGACCGCCTGCTCGGTAGAGCGGACTCGATGTGTCGAGAAACATCTGTTGGATGAGGTGCTTCCTGCTGCCGAGGAAGATGTACGAAACGTTCGTCTGATCTTGGATGATGCTTCGCAGACTGCGTTCGACGCGGTCATCCTCGTACTCGAGAATTCGCTGGAACTCGTCCAACACGATAACCACCCGGCGGTCACGATGTGCGGCGATTTGTGCTGGTGCGGAAAGGACGTCCTCCAACAATGGTGGCTCGCGCTCTGATGTACGCATCACACTTGCGCGAATCTCAAACCGTATCTGAGGATGTCCTTGGTCATCGATCGTGAGGGTAGGCATAAGGCGATTGAAGAACTTGCCCGCCAACTGTAGCATCCGCTCCGCTGTGGTCTCCAGCGCCTCGGTGAGCGCCTTAGCGAACGTGGTAGCGAACGTTGCTTCCCCATCTGTCGGCCATAAGTCGATGTAGACGGGGGCGTATTCATCTCGCGCCAGGCGGTTCATCGCCAGTCGGATCAGCGAAGTCTTGCCAAGCCGGCGCTCTGAGTAGACGAACAACCTCTCCCCCTGTTCCATAGCGCGCGTCAGGTCTCGCAGCTCCTGAGCGCGATTGCAGAACGCCTCCTCGCTGACAATGCCGCCATAGTGAAAAGGGTTTCTCAAACTACGTTCCATACGTTACGTATTATACGTAGTCTGGCAAGCGACACAAATACTGAAGTCAGAGAATTACAACATGCTCGTTACGCGTCTAACGTAACACGCTCTCGGGGCAAATTCACACCGTTGTCTTTTTCTCCCGCCCCGCCGTGCTATCCTAATCTTTAGCGATGAGCCTTATTGTAGCGGTACGAGACGATCAGGATGTGGTGTTGGCCTGTGATGGCCGCGTTCTTGCGCCGGATGAAAGCATACTGGCAAACGATTCTCTGAAGACGCTGGCGCTCAATCGCGAGTTGTGCCTTGGTCTTGCCGGACATAGCGAGGCAATGCGCCAGATTCTCGGCTCACTCGGTCTCAAGTGTCGTGGTGCACATCCAGTCGATCTTATCCGTGCCTGTCAAGAGGCAAGCTGCCCGATAGACGCCAACTATGGCGATGCGCGCGACGAACTGGCCGCTCTGCTTAGGTGGATGGTTCGCCGTGCATTGCGGACTACACGTATAGGGCCGATCCCGGCCGTTGTACTTGCGGGGCGCTGGCGAGGTAGTCCGGCCTTGTGTGGTTGGAGCCGCCCCACCTGGACGATGGCCCAAGCGCCGTCAGGGGGATATTACGAAACCGTGGTCGGGAGTCTGCCGGACAAAGGATCACGGGAACGTTCCGAATTCCAGCAGATCGTTCGTGGTGAGCAGACAACGCATGCGGCTGAGAGGCGGCTGACAAGAGCGGTGCGATTCTGTTTCAGGTACTTCGGCACTACCGGTCCGGTCAACGATACAGTCTTCCTCCGGCGTCTATCAAGTGGCTTCGAGCTGATGAGGGCCGAGTAGCTTCATCGCTTTGACTGCGTATTTGCTGCCGACCTTGGCGATTGAAACGAGGATTGGTATACTTCCGGCGTCATACGATTCGGTGTTATAGGATTTCGCGACCGTCATTATCGGTGCGCGCGTAAGGAGAATCATGCCGCTTCATCGACACGAATGTAACGCATGTGGCTATCGATTTAGGGTCCTTGACCTGGAGGAGAAGGAAGGCGTAGTCACCTGCCCTGAGTGTGGTAGCAAAGACACTCATCGCCTCTTCCCACGCGTCTCCGTGCAATTTAAGGGGAGCGGCTACTACAAGACCGACCATGGGCGGAAAGACAACGGTTCCGGTAGCAAGCCGACAGAAGAAAAAGAGCCGATGACCGCCCCGTCTGAGGCAAAACCAGCCGATGAGTAGTGCTGGCGTCCGCGACACTACCGTCGTATGCAAACACGCTTGTCCAGGAATCACTTCTCAAAGCGTTCGTAATCGTTGCTCATGATCTTCGTGCTTGATTATGCGAGCAGAACCAAGCGCTGTATGGGCACTCGCCTCACGATGCCGGATCGAGCATATCAGCCGGCTGATGCAGCCGAACTTGCCAGGAGCGCCGGTTAGTGGGGTGTTATTGTCGTTCAGACTGCTGAAATTGCTCATGTGTCCCGGTCGTTGAAAGAGAGCTTGTATGGGCATACCCAGTCGCATACCACGATGGAAATCGTTCTTCGAGCTGCTCCACCTGCGTAACTTCCGTTTGTTGTGGCTAGGCGAGAGCGTCTCGCTCCTTGGCGACCAGTTCTACTTTGTGGCGCTCACCTGGTTGACGCTCCAGATCACAGGATCAGGACTGGCGTTGGGGACTGTGTTGATGCTTGCTGCGATTCCGCGGGCGGCGTTGATGCTGATCGGTGGCGCAGTGACCGATCGTGCATCTCCGAGGCCGATCATGTTCATCTCAAACACTGCGCGTGCCGCGTTGGTCGCAGCACTGACCGCCCTGATCATCTTCCACTACATACAGTTATGGCACCTATACCTGCTGGCGCTTTTCTTCGGAACTTTCGATGCCTTCTTCTATCCAGCGTTTCAGTCGTTCATCCCCCGCCTTGTGCCCAACGAGGCACTCGAACGAGGCAACTCCCTGATTCAGGGGACGTCACAACTGAGCGCTCTGGTCGGTCCCGCACTGGCTGGGATCCTTGTCGCAGCAACCGGGACGGCAGCGGCGTTCGGCATCGATGCTGCCACGTTTGTGTTCGCGGCGATCGCGGTATGGATGATGCGCAGTTCTGGACGGGCGATGTTCTCCTCTGAAGCTGTCGACAATACAGGCGCACTCGCCGATGCACCGAATATGGCACCAAAGCGCGGCGGACTACTCGCCGATGTAGCCGAAGGTCTCCGCTATGCGTGGGGCGACGTGGTTTTCCGCGCGCTCTTGCTCATCATTGCCGCGATCGACTTCTCGTTCGTCGGACCGGTAAATGTTGGACTTGCTTCCCTGGCTAAGACACGCTTTGTCGGGGGAGCGACAGCGTTCGGGGTAATGATGTCGGCCTGGGGAGGCGGAGCGCTTGTCGGAACGATCATCGGCGGACTGATCGGCCGGCCGAGGCGGCGGGGGCTGATCACAATCGGCGTTACCTTTGTGTTGGGGCTTGGCCTCGCGTCGTTTGGCTGGATCCCTTGCTTGCCGACAGCGGTGGGCGTCATTGCCTTCATGGGAGTTGTCAATGGACTGATCAATGTTCTGCTCTTGTCTTGGCTGCAGTTGCGGACCGAGACGCGCTTCCTCGGGCGGCTGATGAGCCTGGTGATGTTCGCATCCCAGGGATTGGCACCGCTCTCCTATCTCATCGCGGGTGCGCTTGTTGATTTCCACCTCACCCTGATGTTTGGCGCGGCGGGCGGCTTGGTTCTCCTAGCCACCGCGTATGCCGCCCTCAGTCAGCCGGTCCGTCAGATCGACTAGGTGTCGGATGTGCTGTTTCTATCAGCGCTTTTCTCTTGATACGTCACTCTTAAGTCATGACGGTAGAGGACCCAGTCTACTTCGAATAGGACGATCCTCGGTCGAGGTCACCGCGTGCGAGGGAAGCAAAGACCCCCAACACGCAAAATGCCGCAAAGAGTCCGAAGGCGGCTCGCATAGATGACAAAAACCGCCCCGCATTGCTGGAAGTAATCGTTGTGTTTCCAACAAATAGCGACAGTAGGAGCATTGAAACCGCCATGCTCGTCATTTGACCCATTGCCCGCATTGTTGCCACCGTTCCCGAGGCCACGCCGTACAGGCGCCGATCGATGGCGCTCATGATAGCGTTGGTATTCGGCGAAGAGAACAGGGCAAACGCGAGCCCGAGCCAAGCAAGGTTCGCGATAATCAGCGCGAGGGGCGTGTGGCTACCAAGGAAGGCAAACACCGAAACGCTGACGACGGTCATCGTCATCCCGATCGAGACGACGATACGCGGTTGTATCCGATCGGACAATCGACCGGCGAGGGGTGAAAACAGGGTTTGGACTATCGGCTGACCGATAAGGATGATCCCGGCGGTTGTTGCACTGAATCCACGATTGTACTGGAGGTATAGACTGAGCAGGAATGCAACGGCCGCGGTTGCGCTGTAGTTGACAAATGCCGCAACGTTGGAGAAGGTGAACGTCCGGTTGCCGCGGAAGAGGCGGAGATCGAACAGAGGACTTTCCTGTCGAAGCTCCCAGGCCGCGAACCCGCCGATGGCGAGAAGACCGCCAAGCAGTAGAGACAGTCCGTGCGGTTCTGGGAGTTCGCTGAACCCAAGCATTAAGGAGACGATGCCTGCTCCGTAGATCAGAGTGCCAAGGATGTCAAACCGGGCACCGCGAAACTCAGCCCACTCCTGTCTGATCTTCCAGAGCACAAAGCCGAGGATCGTTATCCCCAATGGCACGTTGATCAAGAACAGGCTGCGCCAACCCAGGTGCTGGGTGAGCACGCCGCCGAGGGCGGGGCCGAAGGAGAGGCCGGTGTACACGGCAGCGACGTTCCATCCGAGTGCCCTCCCTCTCTCCTCGCGCGGGTAGGCGGAGGTAACAAGGGCCGCAGAGGTGGAGAAGACCATGGCGCCTCCCACGCCCTGGAGAACCCGGAATGCGATCAGTAGGTCGGTTGATGGAGCGACCGCACAGAGCAGGGATGAGAGGGTATAGCTTGCGAGGCCGATTGCGAAAACGCGTCGCCGGCCATGTATGTCCGCCAGGCGACCGAATGGTACCAAGCTCACCGCACAGGCGAGGAGATACGCGGTCGTGATCCAGCCCAAGGAGACGGCGCCAGCATGGAACTCCTCTCCGATCGTGGGTAGGGCAATGTTCACTGCCGAAGTCATGAACGAGCCGAGGAACGAAGCGAGCGAAGCGAGGAGCAGGACGTACCGTTTACTCGATGACTGTGGCATGATCTATGAAGGATAACACAAACGTCGCCTCCTGTGATCGGGCGGCGGATTCTGATGCGGCTGCACTCGCTTTTAGGATACGGAAACAACACCGGTGCTTGAGGTAATCGGAGGATTCGCCAGTCAGACTTCTCTTGTACGTCGGACTAGTTCAGCAGATGTGTCTGTTCGACGTTGTACGTCCTCTAAGAAAGGACGCCAGTGTCTGTCATCCATCTGGGAACGTACTTCCACGCCCCGCGAAGCTTTCGCCGTAGCTCCTCCGCTTCCGACACGTGTGTGGCAAGCAGGCTCCAGAACTCCTTGGAATGGTCGAGGTGCCGTGTGTGGCAGAGTTCATGCAGGAAGACGTACCAAACGAGATCAGAAGGCAGGAACAGGAGTTGGGCATTCAGGCTCAGCGTCCCGCGCCGGGAGTAACTTCCCCAGCGCGTTTTCTGACAACGTACTGCGACTTTGCTCACCGAGAAAGCGTGTAATGCGGCTGCATCCGCAAGCCACGGAACAAGGTGTTGTCTTGCCTTATCCTTCACCCAGACTCTTAATGCTTGCCTTAAGGCAGTTCGATCGGTTAGATCACCGCACAGCATGAGTTGCTTTTCCGGGTCTTCATGAGCGCGTGCCTTTTCTGTGGTGGATGAATACCGATGTACGGTCCACCGCTCACCGATCGCCCGCAGGTTAATCTGCGCAGGGAGAGCGCTGGCCTGATCTTCACTGAACAGCCGCTGCTGTTCCCTGATTCCGGACAGCGACCGATCCAGCCAGCGTCTCTTCCTTAGTAGAAGTGACGGGATTTGCGCGTGATCGAACCCAGTCGGTACAACAACGACTATCTCGCCGGCGGTCGTCACTCTTATGGTGATGTTTTTTGCGCGCTGGCTTTCTCTTACGGTGTAGTCGGGTAGTCTGCTCATGGGTAGGTGATCTTGCTTCAGCTCCGATAGTGTCCGGGTGCCACGATCAAGACATCCCATGTCTTCCGGGTAGCCGGACACCGACCAATCTCTCGCAGCCTGGCCCTGCTAGCTCCCGGCATCGCTTGCAAAGGTCGCCCTGATCGTGTGCCCGCGTGTCACACCCTTGAACGTGTAGGTCGACACTGCGCCTACCGAGCTTCCGTCGACGGTCACATCCGCCACATGGCAGTGATCGGATGGGATGATTTTGAACGTCTGGCTTGCTCCATAGGATACCGTCACATCTCCGCTTGGACTGATCGAGCCATCTTTACTTGCATTCGCCGTGATAGTGTATGCGTCAGCGACGAACTTTGCCGTGACGTTCTTGTTTTCGTCCATCGTGATACTGGTCGGGTTTGCCGCACCGGAGCCGTCCCCACCCCAGCCGACAAAGCGCCAGCCGGTATCCGGCGTTGCCAAAATCGATACCAGCGCTTGGTAGTTGTAGGTTCCATGATCTGGGCTCACCGTCCCATTACCCACTACTGAGGTAATCAACTTTTCTTGATCGACTGCGAAGATCGCTCTGATCGTATGGCTTGCCGTCAATTCTGTGAACGTGTATGTCGACATCGGGCCCACTGATCGTCCGTCAACGACCACATCCGCCACGTGATAGTGGGCGAACGGTGTGATCGTAAATGACTGACTCGTTCCGTAATTCACCGTCACTTTCCCACTCGGACTGATCGATCCATCTGCACTCACGCTTGCCGTGAGTGTACACGTGTCAATTACGAACGTCGCCGTGATGTTCTTATTCTCGTCCATCGTGATGTTCGTCGGACTTACCGCGCCGGTGGCATCACCGCTCCAACCGATGAAGTGCCATCCTACATCTGGCGTTGCCACGAGCGACACCACCGTTCTGAAGCCGTAGGTCCCGTGGTCGGGAAGTACGGTTCCGCTCCCCACCACCGACGTCGTCAGCGTCTGTATCTCCTGATTCGAAGCGGCGTTGCTCATCTGCTCTGTCGCAGGTCGTGGGGTCTGAGCTTGTTCCTGTTGTGCCGATCCGATCCCGGGAAGTTCTGTCTGCAGTGCGCCGAGGGCGCCCGCTTGCTTCTCGGCCAGAGTCCGGGTTTCTGTCTGCAATGCCACAATATCATGCTTCAACGCATTCTGTGTCACCAACCCCTGGATTGACAGCCCAAGTAAGGCAAGCAAGAGGCCGATGGCCGTACAAGCGGCTATCCACGACACTCTTCGGCGCGAAGGCTGCCCATGAGAACCGCCCCTGCCTCCTGACGACGTTCCACCGGAACCGGAGTTGCTGCCAGAGGCTGCTCCCGGTGTCGGCGTTTCCTTCCGTCTCAAACGCCATCCGCCGGACTTACCCTCAGCACCCTCCCGCTTTTCGGAAGCCGCAGCGGCAGCGGCCGGAGCTGCTCTATCGGCATCAGGATATTGTGGTGTCGCAGCAGCGGCTTCACCTGCTTTGCCCGTTTCGTAGAACTCGTCGTGCTTGAGTGAGATCTCCGGCAGCAAGAGAGACGCAGCCAGTGCGGCCAAGGCGACGGCTAACCCGATGAGGAAGAGCTCTCCTATACCGGAGGCGAGCGCCTGATGCACCGCTGAGATGAACGCTTGATACAGTCTGTCCGCCTGTGCGCCAAACTCGGCAAACTGGGATTTCATCGTTGCTTGTGCCTGCGCGTTGATTAGGGTTTGCGGGTCGAGGAATAGTTTCTGCTGCGCGCTCGGAAGGCCCGCGATTATCTGCTGCAACGCTTTCGGAATACTCGGTCGCAGTTGCGCAGAGAACGTGGTCGCGAGTACTGTTCCCAGGATGGGAGCGGCGATTGCACCTCCCAAAGAGCGAACGAACTGCTGGGATGCGTTGACTACGCCCATCACTTCATAAGGGAACGCATTCTGCACCGCCACGTTCAAAGTCGGCATCAGCGCACCAATCCCAACGCCGGTCACCAGCATGTTGCGCACCACCATTCCCCATGTCGAGTCGGCACCCAATCGGGTCATGAGGAAGAGTCCGGCGGACATCACTCCTGCTGCCGCGATGGTGAGGAGTTTGTACCTGCCGGTGCGGGTCATCAGCTGGCCGGCGACGAGTGAGCCCGCGATGAAGCTGAGCATCATCGGTGTCATCACCGCGCCCGAGTTCTGGGCCGACATGCCCAGCACGCCTTGGATGTAGATCGGAAGAAACATCAGTGTGCCGAACATGGCGATGGTGATGAGAAAACCGACAAGGTTGGCGGTCGAAAACACGCGCACGCGGAAGAACTCAACCGGGATGATCGGTTCGGGCGCCCGTCGCTCTGCCCACGCGAACGTAAGTAGTGTCACGACTGAGAACGAGAACAGGCCGATGATGACCGGACTACCCCATTCGTATTTGGTCCCCGCCCACGTAAAGGCAAGGAGAAGGGGTATCAATCCCAAGACCAGCAACACACTCCCGGCCCAGTCGATGTGCACTCGTTTCTCGGCGCGGACGCGCGGCAAGGCGTAGAGGATTGTCCCCAGAGCGGCTGCGGCCACCGGCAAATTTATGTAGAAGATCCAGCGCCAGCCCCAGTGATCGGTGATCCATCCACCGAGGAACGGACCGACTATGCTTGCCAGGCCAAAGGTCATGGCGATGACGCCCATCCAGCGCCCACGCTCGCGTGGGTTGAAGATATCACCGATCGTCGCCCGCGGCATGCTGAGCATCGCACCGCCGCCGATCCCCTGGAAGGCGCGGAAGATGATGAGTTCCAACATCGAGTGCGCTTGACCGGACAAAGCTGAGCCGATCATGAACAATCCGAGGCCGATGATGTAGAACGGCTTACGGCCGTATACATCGGAAAGCTTTCCGTAGATTGGGACCGAGATCGTCGAGGCCATCATGTACGCGGTGAACACCCAGGCATAAATGGAGAACCCCTTGAGGTTGCCGATGATTACCGGCATCGCTGTCGAGACCACGGTTTGGTCTAACGCCGAAAAGAACATCGTCACGAGCACCGCCCCCAGCGCAAACCACCGCCGGTCATCGCTGATGCGGTTTGTGGCCTGAATCTTCTCATCCGACGAGAACATGCCTTAGCCTCCCTTCTACTGCCTATGCGTTATGTAGCCTCGTTCGACGATCTTGTCACCCGCTGTATTGGGGACCTCCAATATCACTTCGATGAGAAGTGAGTTGTCTAAGGTAATCGCAACCGTCCACTTACTCAAGTCTCAGCCGCTCGCAAGTCGAGCGGACTGTGGCCACGCAATTACGAAGAGGGTGGTCATTCACTTCCCTCATCCGATCGGCATCTCGTCCAAGGCCGTTGCTTCATCGCGTTTCTCATGCAAGGTAAACAGTGATTGATCCCGGATTGCTCAATCCGTTCCGTTTTCGCATCCGAGGATGCTCTCCTCGTTTAGCCATCCATCGCCAATTAGTGTCTGCTCGTGCGGAAGGCAGAACATCAATTGGGATAGCTACCTTTATCACTCTTTCACATCATTGTCTTCGTCGGCACTCCACCCGAATCTCCGCTTTCGTCTGGGAGGCAGCTGCTCGACTAGCTTCGCGTGCACCTTGATGAGTAGCTGCTTTAGAACGACTATCTCGTCGGTCGAAAGCGCGCTTTCCATCTCGGTTTCGACCTCACGGAGCGAGGCCATTGCTTCGTCGTGGAGCGCCGTTGCCTTGTCCGTTACGTACACGCGTGATACGCGCTGATCGTCCGGGTCAGCCCGACGTTCTATCCACCCGTCACGCTCCATCCGTCGGAGCATTGTCGTGGCCGTTGCTGGGGTGATATGAACTCCCTTTGCCAGCTCGCTTTGCGTGATGCCGTTGTGATGTAACAGGTAGTGAAGAGCAAATACCTGTGCACGGTGAAGACCGATCCTCGCCATCTTTGCGCGCAGGCGATCGTCACCGAGTCGGAATAGTTGTATCAACAGCTGCCCGATAGTCATCTCTTGCGGATCACGATTTGCGTTGGTCTCTTTTGTCGCGTTCTCCAAAGCTCAGCCCTCTAATAATTAGTTGGCGAATGATATTCGCCGGTAGCCGACGGCTTGTCAAGGAGCAGCAGGCTTCTCTGTGTTGTTGCTGCTCTGCAGCAGCAGTGGAGTGCGAGCTTCCAAAGAGAAATGGCAACATGAGATGAGTAGATTGCCATTAGAGATGTTACGGATTCAGAAGATTGCTTAACAGATTCACCGCATCCGACGCAAGGAAGGCGTCGGTTGCATCGTCGAATCTTCACGCGACTATGGAACTCAACGGATTCGAACCGCAACCTGGTCAGCCCTTTGACGGTATAATGCTCAACAGAAGACGCTTTTCCGGTAGCTATGGGCGTTATTGGTCTGCTTTCAACCTTCACCCCGAAATCCGGTCCACGGATAATCTCAAAATTGACATCGATTCACGTTTACGGAGAGGGTGGGCATGCGGACGACGAGGCTTTCCGAGACCAAAATAGGAATAGCGCTTTGGAGCCTATGTGGCTGTAGGAAGAACTTTCGTCCTATCTGCATTCTGGTAGTATGGAACCCGGTGGACTGGATGTTGAACTTACCCGCCGGACGTCTCACGGCGTTCAGGTTTTGCGAACCATAGTGAATGCGTCTCCTCGGTCGGAATGCTCCCGAAAGCCCAGTTCTCGATACAGCTTCAGTGCTCGGTTGTCTTTCGAGACGCTGAGACTGATCTGGGCAATGGACTGCTTCGATGCACGATCAATCAGCCAAGCAATCATCATTCTTCCGATCCCTCGATTCCGATAATCACGGTGAACTGCAATGGCTAGCACTGGGGTATTCCCGTTTATGTATCCGCTGCTGGAGTCGTCTTCCGTCCAGAATCGATACCATGCTGCTCCGGCCGGAGTCGAATCAGCTATGGCAACAACCGCTGTGTCTCCATCGCGTTCTCCCCAGCCGACCAGTTCTCTCCTAACTTCCGGGAGTGCGAGTGCCTTCTCAAGCGTCGGGCGACCAACGCTTGTACGCCAGAACATGCCTTCGTAAAGCATCTCTCGCAGGAACGGGGTATCGGAGTGTTGTGACTCTCTTAACCGTATGTCCATAACCGCCTCTTGAAGTATCCAAACGAAATCGGTGTTCCGATCTTGCGCCACTGCTTGAGATACCAATAGTCGCCCATCACCTTGGTGCGTTCAATGCGAGGGTTGCCGACAGAAAGGAGGGAGTGGACTCTGGTGGAGCCTGGGGGACTGATTGTAGAACGCATGTAACCATTGCACGTGGTAACGTATGCCTACTACCGTCAAGACGCGGCTTGGGAATTCCTGGTCTTCCGTGCTAGTCCGGTGTTGGAGACGCTTCGCCACTTGGACAATCTCCATCTCGGTGAGCCTTTACTGCCGCATCTGCCTCCTCTATTGGCTCGCGAGCCAAGGCAGGGGGTCCGCACCTATCCGTAGCTATGCAGGCCGCGGATGAGGAAGTTCACTCCGGCGAATGTGAACAGGGCAAGGAGGAATCCGATCACGGCCAGCCACGCGGTGCTCCGCCCACGCCAGTCCCGATGAATCCTCACGTGAAGATAGAGGACGTAGACGAGCCATGTAACGAGCATGAACGTCTCTTTCGGATCCCAGCCCCAATAGCGGCCCCAGGCGTGCTTGG
>CAZBSW010000029.1:0-11804 GCA_964494835.1 uncultured Thermotogae bacterium | reverse complement strand
TCTTGCCGGGATATCGGCGCGTACCTGGGGGTAAAGAGGTATCTCTTCTGCTAGATCATGCAACGGTGTATCGCGTTCGTGTGAGATCTCCAGTAATTTCACCGCGGTAAGGATCCCATCGCCGGTGGGACTGTGATCGGAGAAAATGATGTGTCCCGACTGCTCTCCGCCGAGCTGTGCGCCATGGAGGAGCATCGTTTGTGCTACATGGCGGTCGCCGACCGGTGTGCGGATCATGCGTACGCCATGGCCGGCAAGGGTCTGCTCAAGTCCCATATTGCTCAATACTGTCGCCACAACGATCTCTGGGTCAAGTCGCCCTTGCTGTTTCATGTGCAGCGCTGCAACACCGAGCATGCGATCACCGTCGATGATTTCTCCGGTAGGCGAGAGGAGGAGAACACGGTCACCATCGCCGTCGAACGCGATCCCCAAGTCGGCCCGCTGTTCAAGGACCGCTGTCCGCAGCGGTTTCAGGTTCGTCGACCCACAGTCCTTGTTGATGTACTCGCCGTCAGGAGACGTGTGTAGCGCGATAACACGGGCATTGAAGTGTCTGAGAACATGGGGCGCAATCGCTCCGGTCGCCCCGTACGCACAATCAACCACGATCGTACAACCGGAGAGATCGATCTCCTCGGTCTCGATCGTTCCGGTAAGAAAAGCGGCATAACGGGTCGCCGCTGCCTCCAAGGGGGCGATCGATCCCACAAAATGCGTACGGGCAGGAAGTTCGCAAAGCATCCGTTCGATTGCCCGTTCTTCTTCGATCGTAAGCTTCATTCCGCGTCGATCGAAGAATTTGATCCCATTGTCTCCCGGCTCATTGTGCGAGGCAGAAATCACGGCTCCCAGATCGGCACGCTCATCCTTGATAAGGAATGAGATGGCAGGAGTGGGGATGATGCCGGCAAGGAATACGTCCACGCCACTCGATGCAAACCCAGCAGCAAGTGCTCCTTCAAACATCGGGCCACTTACGCGCGTATCGCGTCCAATGATGACCCGTCCCCTCGTGGGTACAAGCCTTGCGGAGGCGGCTCGCGCCAACGCAAGGGCAAGTTCGGCGGTGACTTCATCATTCGCCCGCCCACGTACCCCGTCGGTTCCGAACAGGTCTTTCATCACGGCGCCCAGCCACCACCGATGCTCATCAATGGAGGGCCAAGCGCCAGCGGGTAGATGATCTCGCCTCTGATCCCAACCTGGAAGGCATCGTTGATCGAAATGCGGTAGGTAATGCCTCCACCAACGACGAACGCCGGAAACCTCGCGGCAAGGTCGAAGTAGGAAACGCCAACGACAGCCCGCAGAAGACTACTCCCAGGATCTTCCTCGTCGTTAATCGCCATTTCAACGCCGCCCAACAAAAGGGTTCTCCCATCCTGGGTGAGGAATAGAGACGCAGTAGCCCATCCGAAGGAAACACGCGACCCTATTTCTACTCCCACCATAGGCGGCATCTGCCCCAATGGCAGAATGAGCCTGACACCGATGTAGTCAATGCCAGTGGCGACACAGAATGGGGTAAGGGTTACGATGAAAACAAGAGCAACAAGGCCGATATTCCTCACGTAATGTGGCATTACTGTGAGTATATCCGCTTGCTCACCCGACTAACAATGGTTATTTGGATTCCGGCCGTACGATATCGCCGATCAGAGGATCGAAATCCGTTGTGCGCACCGCGTAACAGACGCGATCGTGTACCTCAGTTACGACGATCTCTCCCTTAATGCCAAGGGTATCATAAGCAAGGATTTCGCCGGTCGCAGGGTCGATGACGAGATTTGCCGTCGCCAAGACTTGGAAGAAGTCGCCCTTGTGTACGCCGGCACCGGCACCGATGTTGACCGCGATCCGGCCGTCGGGAAGAATGGCCGCGATCTGTCCTTCCCTCTTCCTTGTCGCGGGTAGCATCGATTCAGCGGCACTGCGTGAGGCAAGCACCGCCGGAGCCGCGTTGTCCATGCCGGTAATAAGATGGGAGACGAGTTGATCGAGGGCGCCGTTCGTCGCCTTGCCGACAATTGTCTCATCGAACTGGCCGGTCCCCACAGTGATCTCGTCCATCAACGGTGACAGGTGCCCTGCCCCAGGACGAATCTGAAAACCGACAGTGGCAATGTACGACGTCCCATCCCATAGCTTAGCAGTGTAGAATCCTGGACCCAGTTGAACACCGCTGGTATCGCGCTGATCCCAAAGCCATTCGCCGCAGCTACCGGCGTTAATGAACCGGTAGTCGAGCCATTTGAGAGGCGTACCTCCGCTTGAGTCAATCTCGACACCGTACCAGCCGGAACCCCCAGAGTTCTTATATCCGAAATGGATCGTCTCACCTATGTAATAGGACGACTTGTCGGTGCGCAGTCCGCCGGTACACACGTTGACAGTAACCGGCTGCGTAAGGGAGAGGACCTTACCGATATCGACGGAGAAACCGGTCGACCCTTCGGCGCTTCCTTCCGAAGAGAACGCGCTCATGATCTCAGACGTGTATACGTTCACCAGTCGCGCGGACATTGCCACATTGACCGATGCACTGCTGACGCTGAGGAAACCGAGGCTCAGCGCCGATTGTTGTACATTAACCTTGGTCACCGAGCCGACAATCAACAGGTCGGCACCGAGTAACTGGCCGGCCGTGGCGAGATCGGCCGTGATCGCCGGGTTGAGCCCGCGTTCTTGCATCACCGCCTCTAGTTCACCCCGTTCGAGCACATGTACTCCACTGTTCACCAGCCGCTCGATCAGTTCATCTGCCACGCCCTCGCCCACGTTGACGAACCCAGATCCGCTGCGATCTTCGAACCGCGCTACCGCGACCTTTATGTTGGAAAGATTGGATGTATCTGCGTCGATCGTGACAGGAAACGTCAGTGTATGCGAATTGTTGCCTTCGTTCGACTCTCTGATTCTGTTTAGCGGCTGATCGGCATCTATCGTAATGGTATGCACCCCCGCTTCAGCCGGCCAAGTAACGGAGACTTCTTTAGACCGACCGGCGTTGATGCCGAACGGAACGGAAGGGGCATCTATCTGGACACCGTCCATGAGGAACCTGACGTTGAAACGATCTGTGGCGTTGCTCGACCCAATGTTCTCTACGGTTGCGGTAATTGTCACCATTTGCCCAACGGTCGGATTGTTGGGAGATAGACTGATATCGGCAATTATGAGATCGGGAGCGGCGAGGCCTACCACTGAAACAAGTAGAGCGACCGAAAGGCCGATAAATGGTATGAAGCGCTTCACTATCTCCTCCTTCCATGGTAACTTTCCACAACTATCTACACGAAGATACCGCATGTTGTTTCATCCAGCATCGGATGTTCAAGTCGAAGGCGTTTCTGCTCTGCGCACACGTATGACAGGAAAGATCGCTAGCGTCAGTATCGCGATGATCATCAACGCCGTCCCTATGCCAAGTCTGTCGACCGTTAACCCAATGAGGGGGGCGGCCCCTGCCATGAATAGAGTACGCAGCTGCGACTCTACCGATAAGCCGGTAGCCGTTGTATGTCGTGGTATCAGATCAGCAAGATAGCCTACAAGGAGGGGCCTCCTCGCGTTTTGCAGCATAAAAAGGCTGAGGAAACAGACGATCGAGAGACCGTATGTCTTTGTCAACATACCGATTCCTGCTCCTAAGAGAAGAACTGTGCCGCAAACGTAGATAACGTTTGCTGCCCGTGTCAGTAGTCTCATTTGTTTGTGGATCTTCCCGGCTTGTGAAGCGGCGTAAGCCGTTCCTAAGTAAATAACGAAGTACAAGACACCTACGATAAGAGCTACTCGCTGGTCGCCGCTTAACGACAGGATGATGGGGAGAGCGAGAGCCTGTGCCTGCAGTACCGGTTGGAGGTAGTCCTTTGTCGACTTGAACACAGCATCGAAGGTAGCGCTGTTTACAAGCCCCCGCACAAGCGATCCTTTTCGCAGCATATGCAATGAGTCAGACAAGGTCAGGCGGAATTGCCTTATCATCCGGCATGTCCAGTCTCCCTCTACTCTTGTGCCCACACCATCAAGTTCCTTGGGATAGGAAAGTATGAGGAAGACCGCCAGGAGGTAGGGGATAATCGACGCGAGAAAGACTATACGGTAACTCCCCGCGTAAAAGACAAGCCCGGCGGCCATCAGTGCGGCTACCGCCGACCCAAACTGTGACGCAGCACGCGTGTGTCCATAGTATTCAACCTTCTGTTCTTCGATCCCTTGCAGCCTTAGATATTCGAGGATCAACGCCTTATGCGTCCCAGAGCGAAATGCTTCTCCAAAGGCAAAGAATACCATCGCCAACGCGTAGACACCGAAGTGAGGGAATAGGTAGAACAGAGCAAAAGAGGTGAGATAGGCTGAGAATGCGGCAAGCATCGATCTGCGACGTCCGTAGGCATCGGCCACGATTCCTGTAGGTACCTCGAGAACGTTTGTCGAAACCTCCCGAACAGAGAACAGGATTCCGATCTCAAGAAATGAAAGGCCTGCCTCGCGGAAGAAAAGGATGAGGAATGGATCAAAAAACCGGAGGTTCTTAAGGAATCCGTAGGCACGGAACTTGTGGTACATCAAGTCTTTGGGGAATGCCAAGGTCTATCCCTGCTGAGAAGAGAGGATTCGCTCTAGGGCATCGGTTACATCCGGGTCAAGCTCGGTACCGCGCATTTCTCTGATTATCTTGATCGATTCCTCGTGAGTGAAAGCCTTGCGGTACGGCCGATCGGTGGAAAGGGCATTATATACATCGGCCGCTGCAATAACGCGTGCAACAACGGGGATCTCATCTCCTTTCAAGCCGTCAGGATACCCACTTCCGTTCCACCGCTCATGCTCATGACGCACCGCATCGGCAACGTGACCATAGATCTCCAATCCCTCGATCAATTCGGCACTGACAACAGGATGTCGTTTCATCATCGCCCACTCTTCTTCGCTGAGCGGTCCGGGCTTGAGGAGGATCGCATCGGGAACGGCTATCTTACCGATATCGTGCACCCGTGCCGCGATATCGATCTTCTCGATGTCCCGCTCGGAGAGCCTCATCTCTCCGGCGATCTTCACGGCAAGCTCGGCAACAGAGCTCGAATGCACCGCGGTGTAGTGATCGCGCTCATCGAGAATACGCGAGATCTTTTCAAACGTCTTCCGTGCTTCGGTCTGCAATTGGAGATAGCTGCGGAATGAAACGTGCACCAGCACCAACGGGATCAGCGCCAGGAAGACGTGCCATACCGAGATCGAATAGAGAACGGTCAGCAACAGAGCGGATACGCACAACACGAGATACTGAAGGGCGAACTCACGGATGCTCTTCCAGAGACCGTAGAAGAACCCTCCGCCGCTTGAAAGAGAGACGATCCCTCTAACTAATGTCAGATTGGCAAGCGAATAGGAAAGGAAGATCAAGACGGCCCATAGGTAGTCGTATGGTGATTCAAGGGTAATAGTGGTATGGCCGGAGGCCCACAACACCAACCCCGCCAGGGTGACGGCCACAACAAGCTGGCCTACGTTGAATGCAATCGGAACAATCATGTTCCAGAGGCTTTTCTCTCTCCGCCCCCAGCGGAGGAGCAACTCGGAGATAAGGGAAGAAGCGAAGACTAGGAACACAGCAAGTGGAGGGCCGAGGATGAACAACCCCGCGAGATATATGGCAACAGAGCTTGATATCTCCCACCTGTAGAAGGGGATCCAGGTTGCGTAAGCCTCGGAAAGGACACCTAGGAGAATGAAGACAGAAAGAATGGTTACTTGGGCGGTGGTGGGAGCGGTCAGTGTGTATCCTGCGTATGCCAGGGAGGCGATACAAGAAGCAACAAGAACCCCTACAAAGAATCTCGCCCGAAATGGTAGATTCATCTTTCTCCCTGAGAATGGAAATAGCCCAACCGCTCCTTATATCATACCAGAAAAGAGGCGGTTGGGCTAACCACTACCTAGTCTTACGGATGCCACTTGACACTCGCGCCCAAGAGCAGCCCGAGCGACGCTATCATCAGCAGATAGTATATCCCTTTGTTGTTGAATACCCGCGCAACTATCTTGTTGAACTTCTTGCCGGGATTGGCATTGTATCCTTCCCACTTCATCGCATACCTCCTTAGCTCTACGGATGCCACTTGACACTCGCGCCCAAGAGCAGCCCGAGCGACGCTATCATCAGCAGATAGTATATCCCTTTGTTGTTGAACAACCGTGCAATTACCTTATTGAGCTTCTTACCGGGATTGGCATTGTATCCTTCCCACTTCATCGCATACCTCCTTGGCTCTACGGATGCCACTTAACACTCGCTCCGAGTGCGAGACCCAGCAAAGCAATCATCATCAGATAGTACAAGCCTTTGTTTGCAACAAACTTCTGAACGATCTTCTTCATCGCATTCCCTCCTTAATAGGTAAACCCGTTAACATCGCGGCAGAACCTTCCGCCTCTCGTAATCTTGTAGCAGTAGGACCAACACAATCGTTCTTCCGGTAGTAATCGTTCCCGCATGAACGATACTAACGATATCTATCCCCGCTTATCACCTCCGTTGGCGCGATTCATAAAGACTTTTCCGCCTCCCAGGAGAGACATCTGTCGGTTTGCTGCCAAGCGCATAACTGAACGAAGCAAAACCGGCACCAACCTAAATTAAGCTATGAAAAATCAACCCAAATAAAGCGACAGCTCAATCGCCCTTGCCCGAGACTTCATTAAGGCCGTTTGAGCTGTCGCTTTTTGGAGATGCGCCTCCCATTTCCTAAACGCTTCACCTAAAGCGACAAGGGACACACGCGCACGTGATTGCCCTCATCTTCTTACTTCTTCACTTTGAGCTCAGACCCGACGACAACCACCTTAAGCTTCTTCGCTACGATATCCTTGAGGTTCTTCCCAGGTTTGAAGGCTGGTACAACTTTCTTCGGTACGGTTATTCGCTTCTGGGTCTGAGGATTAATCCGTTTGGATTCCTTTCGCGCTCGGGGTTCAAACTTCCCGAATCCCGTCAGCAGAACCTCCTCATTGGATACCAAGGCATTGGTGATCAAATCGATTACCGCGTCGAGCGCCTTACGTGCATCCTTTTTGGTCAAGCCGGTCTTCGTAGCAAGCTTGTCTACGAACTCCCCTTTGTTCACCTTGTCACCCCCTTTCTTCAGGAGAATTGCAACCATTATAGTTATCAAGATGGCCCTTGTCAAGAGGAGAAGGGCATTTTAGCGTTAGTGCCGTGTGTTGGGCGACGGGGAATTCAAACGGTTCTCCGCTCTGGGACGTGTTTTGCTCCCATTTGACTTCCATTTGCATCCAGAGTAAAGTTACTCGGACAACGACAGTGAGGTGCAAGAGTGAAAGAATACGAGATTGTCTACGTTATACGTCCCGATCTATCCGACGAAGAGCGAGTGCAGAAAGCGGAACGCATAAATAGCCTGATCACTGAGAGGGGTGGACAGGTAGATAGGGTGGATGAGTGGGGCAAGAGGATTCTCGCCTACGAGATCGACCACTATACAGAAGGCTATTACAGCTTAGCCCTGTTCCAAATGGCCCCGCAAGAGATCAACCCGGTGTGCGAGCGGCTCAATATCGATGAAGAGATCCTCCGCTACCAGATCGTTGCCCGCCCCAAGTAGGAGGAACGATGTCGGCGAGCCTCAATAAGGTGATTCTGATCGGCAATCTCACCGCTGATCCTGAACTTCAATACACCGCAAGCGGAACAGCCCGCACTAAGTTCAGCATCGCGATCAACCGACAATATAAGGATTCTTCCGGACAATTGCAGGAAGATGTTACCTTTGTTCCGATTGTCGCCTGGGGATCGCAAGCGGAGAACTGTGCCAACTACCTGAGCAAAGGCCGTTCTGTCGCCGTTGAAGGCAGATTAAGGATCAGCACCTTTGAAACTCAGGAAGGCGACAAGAGGAAGATGGTCGAGGTCGTCGCGCAGAACGTTCAGTTCCTTGGTGGCGGACGGCCGGCGGGGGAAGCGGGCACAATGCCGTCAAAGAATACGCAATCTAGCGCTGAAGATGAGGAGGTTCCGTTCTAGGACATGTTCTACAAACGAAGACGAGTATGTCGAGTCTGTGAGCGAGAGATCACTCTGGACTACAAGAAACCGGAAGAACTCAAGCAGTATATGAATCGCTTGGGGAAGATTCTCCCTAAACGGGCAACGCGCCTGTGCACCAAGCACCAGCGTCAAGTAGCGCGGGAGATCAATCGTGCCCGCAAACTGGCCTTGTTACCCTACATCGGCGAAGCGAAAATGATCCCCGATGCACGGCCGCGAAAAAGGAGATAGCCGCGGCTGACAGAATTGCAAGGTGGCTTCTAGGACAGACCCCCTCAGATAATAAACCCTCTCATGTTCAAGCGGGAGGGTCCTTCCCTAGCTACAAAGGGCAAGATCCGGCCGTTGTATTGCAGGGAGAGGAGTATGCCGGCTCGTATGGCAACTGTCTGCGGATCGAACGCCGTACGAATACGGCGCTCTCATTACCGGCAAGGAAGGCAGCGACACAGGCGTTCTTCTCTGAGTTGCGGTTGCTGTACGGGGTCGGCAGGGCGCACTGTGCTGAGCTTATGGCCGCAGGGTATTCGTCGATACCTGCGCTTGCCAATCATCCACGTTGGGGCGAGTCCGCGCTCTCTTTGCTCGATGAGTGGCAGAATCCTCTTGATGCAAAACGCGTGCACGCAACCCTTTCATACTGGCTTCCGGTTTCCCATTCCCTATTTCTTCAGATGCTGGGGCTTATGTCGTCCAAGCGGATATTGTTCTTCGACCTGGAGACACTCGGGCTGTCGAACGCGCCGATCATCCTTGCCGCCATCGGTCTAATCGAGGCGGGAAGCTTACGTGTTGTGCAGTACTTGGCGCGTTCGATTGCGGAAGAAATGGCGGTTCTGGAACAGGTCGGAAACTCCCTTGAGCAGACAGATCTCGTCCTGAGTTACAATGGGAAGTCATTCGACTGGACCTATCTAAAAGATCGGTTCGCCTATTATGGAATGCCGTTCTTCCATAAGCCGCTGCACATAGATCTATTGCATCATGCGCGGAGGGCGTTTCGCGGCCGTATTCCCGACGCCCGTCTGGGCACGGTGGAAGAGATGGTGCTTGGAGTTCACCGCGACATGGATCTTCCCAGCGAGGCGGTGCCGGCTTACTACACCGCATATCTCGACTCGCAAGATCCCGGACCGCTTGTTCCGATCGTAAATCATAACCGCCAAGATATCGTGTCCCTTGCCCGGTTGCTCTCGCACCTGTTGGAAACAACCATCGATGCCGCCTGATCTAGTCTCCAAGATAAGGGAAGAAACCTGGTACCATGACCAGATTGTCCATGTGGCGCGGATCGAAGCGACCAAGGCAACCCGGGAAACGCTGAACCTGCTTCCGCCACTCCAGGAGTATCTCACGCAACGCGGCATCGACCTCTATTACCATCAGGGAGAGGTGATTGAGGCCTTACGCGCGGGACGGGACGTGATAATCACCACACCCACCGCTTCCGGAAAGACGCTGGCGTTCAACATACCGGTATTCGAGACGCTCATCTCCAACCAACAGGCGTGTGCGTTATACATCTACCCGCTAAAGGCGCTCGCCAACGATCAGTACGAGAAGCTGATCGATATGGAGAAGGGAACGGGCGGCAAGATCCGGCCGAGCGTCTATGACGGTGACACGCCTGCAAGCAGACGGGCGCGGATCAGAGAGGAGGCGCGGATCGTCCTCACCAATCCGCACGCGCTTCACTACTATCTCCCCTGGCATCACAAGTGGAGCCGATTGTTTCACAATCTGCGCTATGTCGTGATCGATGAGGCACATCAGTATCGAGGATTGTTTGGAGTCAACGTTGCGCTTCTCATCCGCCGTCTGTTCCGGATCCTCGAGCGATACGGCGCTTCGCCGCAGGTGGTGCTCGCCTCGGCATCGGTGGCCAACCCGCAGGTCTTTGCCCGTGACCTTACTGGCAGGGACGTTGTCGCAGTGACTGAATCAACATCAGCACGAGGAGAACGACAGGTATGCTTCTGGGACTCTCTTCTCGATCCCGGTTCAGCGATGACCACGCAAGCGGCTCGCCTCCTCGCCTTTCTCTCGCGATCCGGCGCACAGACACTGTGTTTCGTCCGCTCACGAGCAATGGCCGAGGTCGTTGCTCGCCGCGCCCAGGATCTCGGCGGGCGGGACATCCTCTCATATCGCGCCGGTTATCTGCCGCAAGAAAGGCGCGAAATTGAGAACGGCCTGCGTACGGGAGAGATCAAGGGTGTTGTTTCCACAAGCGCACTTGAGGCGGGGATTGACATCGGAAGCCTGGATGCGGTCATCCTCGTCGGCTTTCCCGGAAGCTTGCTGTCGGCATGGCAACAGGCCGGTCGCGCCGGTCGCGGAACCGATTCATCGCTCATTGTCTTCATGCCGCAGGAAAACCCACTCGATCGCTATTTTATGCATCATCCTGATGACTTTCTCGGCAGAGAGCAATCGCAGATTGTGATCAGGCGCGACAACTCCCGTCTGGCAGCGGGACATCTGGCCTGCGCTGCTGCTGAACTCCCGCTGCAGAAAGAAGAAGTGACCCCTTGGGAGGCGGATATCTTAACGGCGCTGAAGGAAAACGGCCTCGTTGCATCCACTCCACGCGGATTCATCTATTGCGGCCAGCAGCGAGCACACGAATTGGTGGACATGAACGGCATCATCGGCGAAGGTGTGAAGTTGCTGCACGCAGATGAACTGTTGGAGACGATGGATCCTGTACGGGCGCGCCGTGATGCCTACCCCGGCGCGGTCCTCCTCCACCGTGGCGAGTCGTATGTGGTCGATAATCTTGACCTGGAACGAGGTATCGCCACCGCACGCAAAGAAGAAGTCGATTACTACACGGTCGGGTTGCGCACATCTGTAAGTGACATCCTCTCACAAGAAGATGTGTTTGAGAGCGGAGAAATCACGGTGGCGATCGGGCGAGTACGGATAACCGAATCCTTCATCGGCTACAAGACGATACACTACGACCGAACAATCTCTGTCGATGCGCTTGACCTACCACCACACACATATGAGACAGACGGTATGTGGGTCACTATGCCGCCCGAAATCCCGCAGATCAGTTTCGAGGCGATGGCAGGGAGTCTACACGGGGCGGAACATGCCCTTATCGCCATGGCACCGCTCCTTGTCCTGTGTGATCAGGAAGATATCGGCGGTATCTCAACCCTTCTCCACCAGCAGAACGATGCTCCCACGATTATGATCTATGATGAACTGGAAGGCGGAGCGGGACTTGCCTCAGTGCTTTTTGACTCAATCCACCGATTGGTGAAAAGGGCGGAAATGAACGTATCCGATTGCCCATGCACGAACGGCTGCCCGGCCTGCATCTATTCACCAAATTGCGGCAGCCAGAATCGGCCGCTCGACAAGGATGGGACTATCACCCTCCTTCGTTTCATCACTTCCAAAATTGGTAAGATCACTTCATGTCACGGATAGCGGCGGTGGTCATGCATGCCCCTCTCGGGAAGAGCCCGGGTGAGGCGTTAGTGGAGCGCGCGCGTGCGGCGTCTACCATTGATCTTGGTGTCGCGCTTCGCGCCGCCGGCGTAGAGACGATCATCCTCGTTACGGAAGATGATGCATTGCTGGACAAGCTCGATGAGTGCGCCGTCTCGGCGCTCGTCGCACACGCAACGCCCCCGTTTCACTTCGGCCGAATGTTGCAGCAGGTAATCGAAGAGCATGCTATCGATGGACTGCTCTATTTCGGAAGCGGCAGCGG
>CAZBSW010000028.1:0-12369 GCA_964494835.1 uncultured Thermotogae bacterium | reverse complement strand
CGATCATCCGGATCGCCGCATGCTGCGAGAAGGAGTTGGAGACAAAAGACAAGGTTTGACCCTCTCGCCGAAGCGATGCCACTACGTCACGTTCACGGAGGTGATTTACAGACTGCGAGATAAATCCCATCAATCTGATCGGGCACAGTTGGACGGTGCTGATGCATTCACATGGGAAGGTGTTTTCACAATCCCGTACGTTGTAGTCCGTTGCTCAGGAATCCTCCCTGCTCCTTTGATAATCGCGACCATCTGGTCTCGTGTCAGCATCTCCCCATGGCTGCCTCCAGCGGTGCGGGTGATGCTCTCGCCGAACAGGGTTCCTCCCAGGTCATTTGCACCGCAGCTGAGCATTAGTTGCGCCAATTTCGGACCGTACTTCACCCAACTAGCCTGAATGTTGGGAATGTTGTCGAGAAAAAGGCGCGAGATAGCGATCATCAGAAGATCCTCTGTGGCGCTTGCGCCTCCAGATACGAGTCCCATCGTGTATAGCGGTGTGTTCCATGGAACGAACGACAGCGGAATGAACTCGGTGAACACGGCCAACCTGTCTTGAATGTCGCGGATTATTGCGAGATGCCGTACGCGATCGGCCACCGACTCGACGTGTCCATACAGAATGGTAGACGTCGCACAAAGGCCTTCGGCAGAGGCTCCTTCGATTGCCTCCACCCATTCGGAGGACGACAGTTTCCGCGGACAGATCATCTTTCGAATACGGTCATCGAGGATTTCTGCAGCAGTTCCCGGGATGCTGCCAAGCCCACAGGCTCTAAGCTTCCGGTATGCATCACGATACGAGAGACCGGTTCCGCGCTTCGCGTGCTTCACCTCTTCCGGAGTGATGCCATGAATGTGCAGACTCGGGAAGCGTCCCCGGATTGCTTCCACCAGACACAGATAGTCCTCGAACTGTGCGTTGGGGTGAAGTCCGCCCACAAGACACACTTCGGTGATTCCGATGCCTAGGAATCTACTGATCCGTTCTACGACAGCTTCGGGAGAAAGGCGATATGACTCTTCGCTTCTATTGGATGAGAAACCACAGAAGAGACATGCATTTACACACGCGTTCGTCCAATTGACATTCTTGTTTACCACGAAGGTCACTCGCTCTCCCACAGTGCGTTCTCTCGCTCTATCTGCAGCGCTGAGTATGGTGCCCAGTTCCGAAGGGGCCGACTGGAAGAGAGCAAGGGCCTGTGTAGGTTGCAGCCGGATCCCCTGATCGGCATGCCTGATGATCTGCTGTATGGTCCTTCGAGCTGTGGTCAATGGGACACCTTTTCAAGGCATATCTCGATGGCTTCCAATACCTCTTCGGAGCACCATTCCCGGGAGATGAAGCCAGGATAAAGCGGAAGACGTGACTTCAAAAGAACCCCGTGATCTTCAAGGTAACGAGACAAGGTCGCTGGATTTGGCCATTGAGAAGAGGGATTTACTTCGTCCTTCGTGATCGAGCTCATGCCACCCAAGTCGGTTGCACCTTCCGCCAACAACTCAATCAGAAAAGCAGGCTCCACAAGGTTTGCGGGAATCTGTATGGCAACCTCTCTGGGAAGAATCCGGCTTGCCTGCGCGACTGTCTTGATCATGACGGATTTGAGGGGCGGTGCCACTGCAAACTGCGAAGGCAGTATGAGGGGTTGTATGATAACCTCTTGAATGTGATGATATAAGGAATGCAGATCTGCAATAACCCGCAGACCACGAATTCGATCATCCGAAGACTCACCGATCCCAACAAGTAGGCCCGTGGTAAAAGGGATTCGCAACTCACCGGCAGCTTCAATGAAGCGAATGCGATGCATAGGAGCTTTTGATGGCGATCGCCGATGAGCCGGCAACTTTGCACTACACTCGAGCATGAGCCCCATCGATGCATTTACTCCGCCAAGCCTCGAAAGGGTACGTTTTTCGACGATTCCAACGTTTGAATGGGGTAAGACTCCATATTGCAAGGATGCCCTGCACCCCCATTCGAGGAAATCTGCCATCGTGACAAATCCCCAACGGGACAGGTCATCGCGCACATCTTGGGCCGAGTCCGGATCTTGGCCATGGATGAAGAGGGCCTCAGAGCAGCCGTGGCGTCTCCCGAGATCAAGACGCCGGAGCACTTCGCTTGGCGTCATAGAGCGACTTCCCGGATTAGTTGAGCGGAAAACGCAGTACGAACACGCATCTGAACAAGCGGTGCTCAGGGGAATCTGCACGTTGGGCGAATACGTAACATGCTCTGGCAAGCCTCGGACCCTCGCCCTAGCAGGCAAGAATCCACTCCTTGCGTTTCAGATTGCAGAGACGAGCTAAATCCAACGGCGTATCTATATCGAGTCCAAATCCCTGAGATCGCCAGCACGTTGTCCGCAATCCTCGGTGAGCCGCCTGAGCCAGGTGTAACTTCAGACTCCCGGTGCCGAACTGGAACATGAACGTCCGGTTTGAGTGGATGAAAACCGCGTTGGTCCCCTCACCCCGCATGTCGGGGGCAAAGCATACGTCGTAAGCTCCTGATCGCATTCGGTGGAGGAGCCCCTCGACTTCAATTTGCTCGAGGAGAGGGAGGTCTCCAAGAACGACACCCACAGAATGCGCTCCATTTCTCAGCAGAGATCTGCGCGTACCGTTCAATGTGTCGTTCAGACCATTCCCTGTTTCCGGAATCCACCGTCCTCCGTGTGACAGGACAATGGCCCGCTCGTCGTCCGCACCTCCGACAACCCAGACGCAACGGACTCCAGAGACTTCAGACAGGACGCGAACTACGTGTGCCAACATCGCGCCACTCAGTGCGCGTCTTTGCGCCGGTGTAAGGGCTTCTGTCAGTCGGGTCTTTCCAATGTCGAGACTCTTGATTGGGACGATCACCTCAGTCGTCATCTGTCGGCCACCCAGCCTCCCGGAGAACCTGCCTTGCCAGGTAGCGCTTTCCCGCGCTGTCTTGCATTACAATGTCGGCCAAAACGGGGCGTACATCAAGCGATGCGACCTCCTTCGCCTCGTTCTCATCAGACCTGTCGATTAGAAGAACATCAAGGAAGCTGGCGTAAATACTGGCGATCCCAGCTGCGGAGACAGGCACACCTTTTGCACGTAGCATTTCTGCGGTTGGACCCTTGATTGCCTTGTGCGCAATGAGGGGGGAGACCCCGATCTTTATGGCGCGAGACCTCTTCAATCGGTCAATTACCTCAGGGAGTCTCAGAATCGGACCTATGCTCACGATTGGGTTTGAGGGGGCAAGAATGATCGCCATCGCGTGATCTATTGCACTCATCAGCGCCTCGGAAGGACGAGCTTTATCCGAGCAGACAAAGCGAATGTCACGAATTTCATGCTGATAACGGTCTCGCACAAAATACTCCTGAAAGGAAAGCCACCCAGCGGAAGTCATGATCTCCGTACGAACGTGATCGTCAGTCATAGGGTGAATCGGCACCTCTGTACCCAGCTGCTTTGCCAGAGTGCTGGTCACCCATGAAAGAGAGTACCCCTCTTGCAACCATGCCGTGCGCAACACGTGAGTTGCCAGATCTCTGTCACCAACCTGGAACCATGTCTCGGCACCGTAGAGCTTGAGCATCTCCAGCATGTGCCATGTTTCCGATTCTAGCCCCCATCCCCGGTCCCGATCTTGATGCCCGCAAAGGGCGTACATGACGGTATCCAGATCAGGGCAAACCCGAAGGCCGTACCAGTCAAAATCATCGCCGGTATTCACTACGACATCGATGTCATTCGGCTCCAGAATCTCCGCTAGCCCTTCCACCAACTTGGCTCCGCCCACTCCACCACAGAGAACGAGGATCGAAGGCCTTCTGCACGCGCGCTCCTCAGTCGTCATCTTACCCCTGTCGACAAGCAACGGAAGATGTCATCTTCCGGAGAACGCAGAAGGTCGGTCGTCGAGCTGCCATTTGAAGCCGTCGCTATGCCCCGGACAATGACAACGGGAACGGACTCAGCTCCCTGGCCCATTAGGACGTTTGCAGCGGCGCAAATCTCGTCACCGACGGCTTCCAACGAGTTCGTGAGAATCCGGCCGAATCGGTCCGGCTCTCCGCGCAGATCGATGAGCGTCGGGACACCATAGGATCCGATGCATGTTCCTGTTGTTCCAACGCGGAATGGACGTCCATGACTGTCGCTCACAAACACGCCGATGGAGACAGAACGTCGCATGCGGAGGCTTTCTGCAATCATTCTTGCGCTCCGGTCGGGATCCTCCGGAAGAAGGCACAAGCATTCTTCTCCCCCGACGTTCGATCGATCAACGCCGGCGTTGGCACTGATGTGCCCCAGCCTGTGTTCTGTGATAATGTGATTCTTCGCCACGCGGACAAGTGTTCTCGCTTCGCGGAGAATCCACTCCACAACGCGAGGGTCCTTGCCGGTCGATCGTGCAAGATCATCCGCTCGCCGTGAGATGGTGGTGTCTTCAAGGGAGACAATCTGTCCTTCTGCGACGGACACGATCTTGTGAGTCACTACAAGAATATCACTGTCGCAAAGCGACAATCCTGCTGCATCGATTGCCTCGTCGATCAGCTCGCCCAGTCGATCGCCCTTGCAAACGTCAGGAAAGGGAGTCACACTCATGAACTCCACCGTGCGCGGCCGGGGCCATCGCGTGGCCTTCGTCTCGTTTGGCATCGCGGCTGTTATACTAATACGCTGTTCTCGAATTTCCAAAACGCCTCTGATCAATGTGGCGATTCGATCTCGTTTCCGTACTGCTCCCAGTAGATTGCAGTTGCGCATTCCTTGCGCCGGCCAACTCGAACCTCATCCGGGAACCCAATGGAGAAGGTGCCGATGATCTTCCAATCATTCGGAATGAGGAGTTCCTCGCGCAGCTTTGCTGCCCATGGAGTCGGACTCACCCAGCAGCAGCCTAATCCCAGCGAGTGCGCCGCCAACGAAAGATTCATCGCTGCAGCGCTACCATCCATGATTGGACTCTTGGATCCTGTATCAGGCCTTACAACTATCGTAATCAAGAGCGGTGCTCCGCCGATGAACTTAGCGTGACTAAGTTCCGCCAGACGAGCGATATTCTCAGTCTTTACTGTCACGATAAACTCACATGGATCAGAGCTGTGCGAACTCGGGGCCCAAATCGCCGCTTCAATCATCTTTTCGATATACTCACGAGGAACAGGCCACTTCTTATATCGGCGTATGCTTCGCCGCTCTCTGATGAGATTCAGGAGATCCATTCTATTCCTTCCTGCACTAACGTTGATGGCGCGCGCAACGCGGCTAGCTAAAAGCACTCACGACGTCTCTGGAGAAAGCCTCCAGCGTCTTCGTCGCCTCATCTATCGTTGCACCCCAGATCAGCATGCAGAACTGGTTGACTCCGCGGTCTTCCAAATCCCTGAGTCTCGAGATGATCCGAGTTGAGTCGCCGATCAGGGCCAGCATGTCGATCTCCTCAGTGGACACATGCTTCGCGGCGGCGGCCGGTCCGCCGGCTTCGTAGGCTGCCTTCAGTCCGGCCAAACGGATTGGATCAATTTGGAGTGCTTGTAGTATCTCCGGTGGTGCTCCCCCGATGATGTGTGCGATCATGGGACGCGCTGCCTGCAGTGCTTTCTCCGTGTCGTTCGTCAATCGGCAGGTGACCCAGCTGACGACATGGAGCGCGCTTCGACACTCGGTCGCCTGTGAGCGGCCCTTGTCTATATTCCTGAAAGCGAAATCCAATCCCGTTGTAGACACCAGCGCACCGATGATGACACCATCGGCGACGCGTCCCGCTGCACGAAGCGTTGCCGGTCCGCGGCCGGCGATGAACAACGGAGGAGCAGGTCCAAGCTCCAGCTCGAGTGCCACATTCTCCACGGAGAAAAACTCCCCATGATGTGTGACGGTCTTGCCGCTCAGCAGTCTTCGGATGATACTCAACGCCTCCGAACATGCACGTGCAGGTTTGTTCTGCTTGAGTCCAAGCGGTTCTATTAGCTCCTTTCGGTTCCCGGCTCCGATTCCCAGAGTGAAACGTCCGGGGTAGGCCTGCGCCAAGGTGCCGATGGAGCGTGCAACTTGTACCGGATGCCTGGTGTAGGGGTTGGTTACCCCTACGCCAAGGTTGATTCTCGATGTGCTTTCGGCGATCAGCGCGAGAACTACAAACGGATCCTGAAAGAAGGTCTGATCCGGCAGCCATGCGTAGTCGAATCCCAGCGATTCTCCCATCTGTGCCAGCCTGCGCAGATCGTTCACACGCAGTTGATGAAGAAGAGCGAATCCAAATTGCATCGCGCCTCCCTACGGCGTTACTTCGAACCGATCGAGCTCGTACTTCTCGACCTTCTTCATGTCCAGGTCACCACCAAGTCCAGGTCCCTCGGGTAGAATCAGGCAACCGTCGGAGAATTCCATCGGTTCTTTTGCCAGGTCCTCGACGAGCATGAATCGTCCTCCCATTTCACCACCGAAAACAACCGCTGGCGATGAGCATGCAAGATGGACGCAAGCTCTTGCTCCTACCGGCCCTTCGAGTGCCCCTCCAATATAGCACTTCAGCCGCCCGACCTCGGCAACAGCGATCATCTTCTTTGCGTTGAGGAGTCCGCCTGGTGGGTTTACGTAGACACTTATGACATCTGCGGCACGAAGCCTGATGATCTCATAGACGTCACGCGGTGAGTTCGCCGCCTCATCGGCCATGATCGGCACACTCACGCTCCGATTCACAAGTGCGAGTCCTTCTACATCGGCTCCGTACACGGGCTGTTCCATGAAAGACACGTTGTATGGCTCAATGGCGTTTATGACCTTTATCGCCGTCTTGACATCGTATGCTTGGTTGGCGTCAACCCTTATGCTGACTTCATCCCCGACCGCCCGCCGCATCCTCTTCACCATCTCCACATCGTCCATTGGATTCTCACGTCCCGTCTTGATCTTGAAGACACGGATCCCTTTCTTCATCATCTCTTCAGCTTCCTTCAACCCGGCATCGAAATCGACGATCGGGATAGACCAGCTAAGAAGCATTGCGTCGCGGCACTTGCCGCCGAGCAGATTGTAGACGGGTGTGTCGAGTGCCTTGCCGACTATGTCGTATAGCGCCATGTTAACTGCGCTCTTGGCTCTTCCGTTCCAAGGAATAGCTCGATCCATTGCGACTTGATGCTCCTCGATTCTGAACGGATCCTTACCGAGCACGGCGGGAAGCAAGAAGTCTCGCAGCGTCGATGCGACTGTCTGTTGCGTCTCACCGTATCCTGAATGCCGAACCATGTGAGGCGCTTCGCCCAACCCGACAATCGTTCCGTCGGTATGGAGCTTGAGGTACACGCACTCCTGATGATGGGTGGTTCCAATTGCCATCTTGTGCGCTCGGGTTACGGGCACCTTGGTCAAGAATAGTTCCGCCTTTGTGATCTTCATACCGGAATCCTCCTATCGCTTTCCTGTCTGCAAATACTCCTTCAGCCGATCGATGCCCATTCCGGCTATTCCAAGAGTCTCGACTGTTCTTCCAACACTCCAGTAGTCGACACCTTCCGCAACAGAGAGAATGTTGGCGATTCCGTGACAGACTGGCGTGGGGATCATCAACATGTCGCCCAGTGATGCCATCTGGACCATTCCATAGGGAACGTCTTCCTTGGTGTACCGCGGCCAGATTCTATCTTTCTTCTTCATGGCGAATGGCTCGCCGGACTTTCGGTAGACGTCCGGAGAATTTCCGGATTCGATGTAGAGGGAATCTATGTCCACCGGCTCAATACCAAGACACTGAAGTAGCTTCATCTTCTCCGCATCAACGGCGTCCATGCACGCCAATACTGCCTTGGTCATCCCCTCATTCATGATTGACAGCAATCCTTCGCGCCGCTCAACCTCCGCGTAGTTCAGGACCATCGGTGCTGGATGAATAATGAAGTTGGGGTTGTTAAGCCCCGTATCGAAGCAGTTTACTGCCCTCTTCGTGTTGATGAACGGACTGATACGCCGGATAGCCTCATCGGTGTTCTTTCCGGGGAACGCGGCAACGCGAACCTTCGTATCCCCGAGGGCAACCTTGATTGTGACATTATCCACGAATCTGGCGGAATGCGGCATGGTCACCGTTTCCGCAATCGTGACATCATCGACAAGGTCAACGCCTTGGCCCGTAAACTCCTGGGAGATTGCCAGACTAGCGGTCGAACCTGTACAAAACACGACAAGATTTCCCGGCTTCAAGTAGGGAAACAAGCTTCTCATCATCGATGATTGTCCGTAGGCGGGGACCCCGATCAAGTAGATGTCCTGCCCCTTCAGAGCGATCTCTGGATCGCTCGTTACAATGGGCAACCGAACGAAGTCCGAGGGAAACTCCCCCTCGATATTCAAACCTCCGTCCTTGAGGATCTGCTCGATCCGGTCCTTCGACTCTTTGAAGTAAGGACTCTCAAACACTGCCACATCGTAGCCTTTCGCAGCAACGCTGCACGCCATGGCGAGCGCCGCTGGTCCCGCTCCTAGCACTGCGATTCTCTCCATTCCTATCTCCTTACCACGAAAAGATCCCGTGATAGCGGTGTTAGATCCTCGTATCCGTCATCGGTAATCAGCAAGTTGTTCTCGATCCCGAAGTTCCCCACTCGCCCCTCCTTATCACGGAAGATGGGCTCCACTGTCACAACCATCCCGCTGCGCAACGGTCGGTCATTGCTCGCCGCGATGTTCGGAGGTTCGTGGACGTCCAATCCTACGCCGTGCCCTATTCGTTCCATGGTTCCGACGTGTTCCATGAACCCTAGCTGAGCGAATGCATCCACTGCCGCACCGACTACCTCTTTGGCCGGCACGCCATCCCGTAGTGTCTGAACCCCGGCCCACTGCGCCTGGCTTTCAGCTTCGAAGAAAGCCAATTGCTCGTCGGTCGGTCCTCCGACATTGGCCATGCGCATCATGTCGCACCAGTAGTCGTTGTATTTCGCTCCCGCGTCCAGCAAGATCATGTCTCCTTTCTCTAGATTCTTTCCTGGGAATGGAGGAACATTCACCATTTTATACTTTAAGGGACCGCTACGGACGACGACAAACCCTGGCATGAACGAAGTCTGCTTTGTCATCTCCTGGAACATCTCTCCGGCAAGATCCTGCTCGGACATCCCCTCGGACATCACTTCGTAGGCGCGTTCGAAAGCCCTGCAAGTTGCCGCGCACGCCTTGCGAAGATACTCAATCTCCCTCGGTGTTTTAATCATCCTTAGCTCCCAAATCAGGGGAGCGGCATCCACAAGCTTTGCAGCGGGAAGTTGGCGCTGCAGGTCGAAGAATTCTGTCATATGCATGGCGAGATACATCTCTTCGCCGAATTCCATTCCGATACGTCCCTTCTCCAAGCCCAGCGACTTGAGCGCGACCACTACTCCGTCGATCGGGTTCTTCGCGGCATCCTTGACGCGCCAACCGCCCCACAATGCGAGCTTCGAAACCCACGTTGTCTCTTGTCCCACGCTTTCCAGCGATTCGGGCAGGACAAAAACCGGCTCTTCTCCGCGGGCCATGATCAAGGCAAGCGGCCGGGTTTTCGTGTCCCAGCCAACGGTCTGCAAACCGCTGAAGTAAAGTACGTTCTCTTTCGCGGTGACGACCACGGCATCCAAGTGCGACGCGCCAAGAAGATCCTGGAACCTTTCGTACCGACCGACAAACTCCTCATCAGGAAATTGCGAGTACTGTGCCATCATGCAACCATCCTTTTAAAGATATAGGATTACAACATAACCTCGAATCGAGAGCATGAGACCGTCAAACCAAGGGAAGTCGCAACGTGCGCTCCCGAAACAGCCAAGTGCCGGTGTGCTGCGCAGTGATGAATGTCATTGCTGCAGCTGGCGCCATCGATCCGCGGGCAATCATTAGGCATGCCTTCCCAATGCCTGCTGCTGCCCAAAGCATGCCTCAGCTTTGACCTGTAGGAGGCATTTGCGTGTTCTTGTGCACGCCCAGATTCCTTTTGCTGCTACGAATCCCGCCAACGCTTGCGTGGCCTGCGGAGCGGGTGCACGGAGATTGAGATTAGCCTGCATGAGCCTTCTCTCCCTGCAGCTTAGACCATCGTGACATGGTCGATACGATATGCTGACGTGCTTGGTCAGCGGCGGCGGTCGCATTCCCGTCGGCGATGGCAGCAAGAATCATCTTGTGCTCGGCGATAGACTGCGCTGCGTGTTCTGATCCCGGTAGGGCGAAAAGCGTCGCTCGGGTGTCTTTTACGTAGTCCATCGATTCGGGAACCATACGGCTCAACATGCAGCTTCCCGACATGTCTCCAACGGTGCTGGTGAATACCCAGTCTGCATATAGCAGGCCCATCTTATCCCGGTTTGCCAGCGCAGCTTCTTGTTCTTCCAGAGCGGTGCGCGCAGCGGTGAGCTGTTCATCTGTGTGGTTCAAGGCTGCAAGATATGCTGCCTCAATGAAAAGAGCCCGATGAAATGTGACAGATTCCAGCAGTTTTTCCCGCCGCGACTGAAACTTCTGACCAAGTAGAATCTCAACCGTGTTCGTGTCGTGCATTTGCGCTACATACGTACCTTTGCCCGGTTTCACCTCTATATATCCCAGCGCCTCAAGCGCACGGACTGCCTCTCGGATTGGGTTGCGACTTGTCTGAAACTGATCCGCCAAAGTGCGTTCACCTGGCAGGCGGTCCCCAGGCTTGAGCGATCCATTTAAGATCATCTCCTCGATTTGCTTTGCGACCTGATGCGAAGCGCGCAGCATCTGTACAGGCTTTACATGATTGGAGAAAAGACGCTCATCCATTTTGAACTTCCTCCGGCTTTCTTAACAGGGTGCGAGATGTTGCATGCAGGGACTCATCACTGCCGAGCGCTGCACGTGGGCGACTTCTGCGACGCCCAGCTGAAAGCAATGTCCCATCATCCGTTAGGACACCTTCGATGGATTCACTGCGTACTCCGGCCACGCCGTTCAGCTGATCGCGGGTTCTGCTTCCCGAGGTGCACGCTAGTCCAATGATACGTTCCAAGACTGCGGTTGGCGATTCTAGGCAAAGAACCAAATGGTACTCCTCTCCCACCTGCTTGATGACCTCATACCTGAAGACTCTTTCTCCGGGGGCAAGCTTTGCGGTGTAATCCAATATGAGATCGGCGTTGCGCTCGTTCGCAACATCCAGCTAGGTAACTTCGGCTAAAGCATCCTTCGGGTGTTGGAGGTGGAGAGATCTCAAGCGACGAAGCGCGCCGTTTCACAGCTGACGTCAGCGCCGCAGGCCCTCGGGAAAGCGCTCGGCCGGGTAGCTGGCGGATGCAAGCAGGTGCCCTATTCGAGAGGAACTCAGGGGACGTCTTACTCGCCGCTCGGATGCTGAGTGCGTGGATGCGTTGGGCGTGCATCACAGCTTCGAACTGTTTGGAGTTTGCGTCCTGCAACTGTATACTCTCCTGCTGACTGGTTGTACCAGTATACCAGAGAACCAGATAGCAGTCAACCTCTGTCGATGCTTGGTGAACAGCAAGGCCGCATGTTGAGGAGCGGGCAATGGTGATGAAATTCAGATTGACCTACCAGTATGAGGTTTTGCTGCTGTGCTCCTCCACATGGTTCTTCATGTTTTCCGCAGGACTAATTGGCGGAATTGTACTTCCCTTCCTCAGAGACGCGTTCTCCATAACCCTGACGCAGGCTGGTGCCGTGATGACCCTACTTTGGTTCACTAATGCTCTCATCCAATTCCCAGCCGGGTTGCTGGCCGACCGGCTGGGAGAACAGCGGGTGATAGGGTTCGGACTTATCTTCATGGTATTGGCTGGAGTGTTTACCCTCCGGTTGCGAAAGCCTCCTACAGAGGAGGACGTTGCACTTGTAGGATGACTGAAAAAGGAGGAAAAATGGTACAGGAAAGCAAGAGGCAGCCACGACAGATCTCAGTGACGTTTACGAACGGTCAAGCTTTTACTGCAACCCTCTTGTGGGCACGTGCGCCGCTGACGTGCGCTGCTGTAGTACAAGCGCTGCCCACAGTGTTGGAGGCTCGACATGCACAGTGGGCCGGGGAGGAGTTCATGTTCTCCAAACTTCCGGTTAGTCAGATTCCTCCGATCGAGAATCACTTTGTGTGGCGGGAGCCCGATTTTGCGCTGACCAATAAGCATGCAGGCGGGGTTATTGCCTTTTACCCCAATCCTCGGAATAGATCGTTGTGTGTGCTTTATGGAGAAGCGGTTCCCCGATGTGCTGCAGACACCGAAGTTGCTGTGACGGTGTTTGCTGCGATTGACCAGCCGGAGCTGGCCGCCGAAATTGGCCGCAATATCCGCATGACTGGGTGCCTTGCGGCCGAGATCAGCGCGATAGACGGCAACGACCGCGGGGGTGGCT
>CAZBSW010000027.1:0-12563 GCA_964494835.1 uncultured Thermotogae bacterium | reverse complement strand
CCTCAACACCGGTACGTTCCATGACATGGTGCGTTAGCGTCTCTTGAATCCTCCGGCCCACTTCGGCAACCTTTTCCTCGATCGAGAGCGCGGTCGATATTCTGATTGCGATCCCGTCTCCCACATGCTTCAGCCGTACCTGGAATCGTTCGATACCGATCTCGTCACGCATGATGCCGCTGATCAATTCGCGAAGCGCATAGGGCGAGAGCTCAACCTTCCCCCACTCGCCATCCTGGGAGAAACGGGTAGCCTGTGAACGCCCGCGATAAAACAGGAAGGCAAAATAAACGGCAACGCAAAGAAACAGTCCACCAAGACAGAACAGGATTGCCCTGCCGAGTGCCCCATCGAAGAACTGCTGTGCAGAGACAAGGAGGATCGTGTCCGTGCCAATGAGGATGGTCACGATCCCCACGCCTGCGGTCAGAAGTCCGAAGAAGGCACTCATAAGAAGAGAAACCAGGCTCATTCTTCCTCCTTCTCCTCAATCCGGGGTTGCTGCGCCTCTACGAGCCGCTGTACGTCCACATCGACCGCGCTTACCCGCAGACCGGTCATGCGCTCAATCTCCGTCTTTACCCGCGTTTGCACTTGCTTTGCCACTTTGTGGATCGGTGTGCCGTAGACCGCGGTAATCCGTACCGTAACTTTTACGTTCTCCCCTTCGACTTCGGTGTCGACATAGCGCTTCATCCCCTCCCCGCGGCGAAAGGCTCCGTCGCCAGGGCGAAGATTCGCGATTCCGTCCACTTCAGAGACGGCAATCCCGGCGATTGCCGTGACAACTTCTTTGGAAATCCCAACACTTCCCTTTTCTCCTTCTACCATTGTTCCCTCCTCATTCCTCGTCAGCGTTCATCTCCGAAGTACGTGGAGGAACAACCTTCCGCACGTACACATCGACCCCTGTAACGCTGACTCCGGCAAGCCTTTCGATGTCTTTCTGCACATTGGCCTGAATCCCCTGCGCTACCTCATGAACGGGATAGCCATATTCGACAGTGATCCGAAGTTCGACGTGTACCCCTTCCTCTACCAGTTCAGTCCGAATTGTTGGCGACGGGTCTTCCCCACCAAAGAAGCTCTTGATCCCCCCTGAAACCCCTCCAGCGGAGAGTGCGATCCCATCGACCTTCTCTGCTGCAATCCGCGCAATCGACGCGATTACTTCTTCTGATATCGAGATGTGGCCGTCTTCATCGACGATCTCTACCTTCCTCTCCGCCATCGTCCCTCCTTTATACTCGCTCTACGTACTTGCCGCTGCGGGTGTCCACTTTCAACATATCTCCCTTCTTGACAAACAGCGGGACTTGAACAACTGCCCCGGTCTCCAGTGTTGCCGGCTTTTCGACGTTAGATACCGTATCGCCGCGCACTCCGGGTTCAGTCTGAACGACCGTTAATTCAACGAAGTTGGGAAGTTCCACCTTTACCAAGGAATCATCATAGTAGTAACCAAGCACATTGATTCCCTCTGTAATGAACTCTCTCTGGGCGCCGAGCACCTCGGCAGAGATTGGGAATTGATCAAATCGTTCATTGTCCATAAACACGTAGCTGTCTCCATCATGGTACAGATACTGTAGCGGCCTCGACTCAAGGAATACCGATTGTGTGTTCTCCGATCCTTTGAACGTGACCGAAAGCGTACGGCCGTTCTTCAGGTGACGTAGCCGCGTACGGCCGATTGCTCCCCCACGGCCGCGCTTGGAGTGCTCATACTCTGTAATCTCATACAGCTCTCCGTCATAGAGAATGACCATTCCTCGGTGCATATCGCTGACTGCTAGGCCCATCGCTCAATCACTTCCTTAGTGTTCTTTGTATTTTCCACTTTTGATCGTCACATGTAAATAGTACGGCATGCTAGGCAAGGAAGCAGCCCTCAGTACTGATTGTGAGGTGGCCATATGTCTTGTTGATTGAATGTATCCAAGGGCTGATTTCGTTGTTGACGATGGAACTAAGAATCCGTTGGACTTTTCTCCCGTTAATCATGTGCATAATTCGTAATGAGAAAGTTAGGAAAATGCGGACGTGCAATATCGCGCTACTGACTCATCTGTCTAAGGGAAAAAGGTCAGGTTATCAGCCTCTTGACTTTTTATTAGTACAATACTATGCTGCCCCACATCGAAAGCAGGGAAAGGGGGAGGTGAACGTAACTATGGCACAGAAAGCGAAGGGCGGAAAGAAGAAGACCTCCAAGAAATCTCAGGGCTCGAAGTAACACGAGAGGACGGCCTAAGAGTTACGTTGGTGCGTACGGTCGATGCCCAAGGACGAGCGAAGAGAGGAACAAGCTCCCTGTTAAGACAGGACAGCAGAATCACTCTTAGATTGGTAGGCGCCGTAGTGTCCGGGTGTAGCCGGTATTCAATTCGGAAGAACGCCCGAACGGACGCTTCAAATACCTCTGACATATGCTGGTCCCTACGGAGGAGAACATGGCGACAACACGTTGCTCATTGTGCAATGCGCCGATCACCATAGATCAAGAAGATGCCATCCGCTTCAGCCAGATACACTGTCCTGAATGCGGCGTGATCCTGACCGTTACAAGTGAGGATCCCCTGACAGTGGAATGGATTTCTGGGCGATGGGATTATGAAGATCTGTACGGCGAAGACATGACACATGTGCGGCACAATGAGAGGAAACGAGAGCCAAGACAGCAGACCAAGGAGAGACGACCGTACAAGCGACACAGATCAGCAGGAGATAGAAATGCCAAAAGCGATATGTCCGATATGCGATGAGAATATCAAGATCGACGAGGCGGAAGCCTATCTTTTCAATCAGGTGCGTTGCCCCAAATGTGATGCTCTGCTGGAGATAGTGGAGGAGTCCCCGCTGGAGTTGGAAGAGATTCCCGAAGAAGAAGACGAGGACGCGTAGCGATCTGATCTAGTCTTCTGAAATGCAGCGGGTCCGATTTCTCGTCGATTTCAAGGACGTGCTCTTGCCGTCTGAGTAGCACCTTGTTGCAGAAGCACCGGCACAAGGTTGCGGACAAACATGAGTACCCACGGGGGGATAAGGCATCCCCCCTCTTTCATTTCAAACACACCTGCTGGTCGCCGACTAGGCTTACTCGAATGCATACGAAAACCCCAAGAGATATGCTATTTTCCACCGGTTGAAGGCCAGCGAAGGATACGCAGCCCAACCTTTGTGATCCCTTTCTCGACAATTCCCAGTTTCTCCGCCGCTCCTTTGGAGAGGTCGATGATCCGCCCTTCGATGAACGGCCCACGGTCATTGATCCGTACCACAACGCTTTTGCCAGTATCGAGATCGACAACCTTCACAATTGTGTCGAAAGGAAGAGTCTTGTGAGCGGCGCTGATTCCGTACATGTCATAGATCTCACCGTTGGCCGTGTGGTTCCCCTGGAACCCCGGCCCGTACCAAGAGGCTATTCCGACCTCATAGTATGGCCCCGCTACCTGGAACAAGACGACAACACCGATCAAGATTGTGACTGAGAGCAAGTAGAGAATCCATTCCTTCATGGCGACCATTATAGAGACGGGAAACCGACTTCACAAATGCTAATGCCGACGCACGGCCGTCCACAGCCTATCAACAATCGTGTGGATTTGATTGGGAAGATAGAAGCCACACACCGCAGCTACAATCACCGGCCACGGCGGAAAACCTAGATGCGCACGATATCCAGTGTATCGTAATATCAACCCATAGATCAACGTGACTATCCCCCCGAGATAGATAATGCGCGTTAACGGACCGTACAGGATGTGATGCGATAACGCACGGTGGCGGAAGACACGAGCGTACGGTATCCATACGATGCGGCCGATCCCCCATCGATGCGTAGCCCGGCTCTGCCGTAGGTCAAGATCGGGGCTGAGAAATAGGCTGGAGAACAAATAGGAGCAGAGGAACGTGCCAACGATAATTCCACTCACCTGCAGTCGCATCCACAGACCAGCGCCCGCACCCAGGCAGATAGCGAACACTACCAGTTCGATTCGCAGATGAACCTTACCTGCCGGCATGAGCAAAATATAACGATTTTCCGCTTGACATGCAATTTTTCTCTTCCGCTTGACGGGTAAAACCTCCCCGGGTACAATACTTTAGCAAGCCGTGCATGAGAGTGCTAATAACCAATAAGGAGGAGATAGAGAATGAAGGTCAAGCCACTGGGAAAACGGATCCTGGCGAAGAAGATCGAGCAAGAAGAGCGGAAGACAGCAGGGGGGATAGTACTCCCCGAAAGCGCTCAGAGCGAGAAGGTCATCCGGGCGAAGGTACTGGAATTGGGAACCGATGAGAAGTTCTCAGTCAAGAAAGGGGACGAGATTATCGTCTCCGGCTTTGCCGGAACGGAGATCGAACTTGACAACGAGAAGCTGATCCTCGTCAAGGAGACTGACGTCCTTGCGGTTATCGAATAGCAAAGGGGGATTTCGAGATGGCAAAAGAAGTTGTATTTAGCGACGAAGCCCGTCGGAAGATGAAGAAGGGAATCGACAAATTGGCGGATGCCGTCCGCATCACGCTTGGACCGCGCGGTCGCAACGTGATCATCGAGAAGAAGTTCGGAAGCCCGGACATAACAAACGACGGCGTTACGATCGCCCAAGAGCAGGAATACAAGGATCCGTACGAAAACATGGGGGCGCAACTCGTAAAAGAGGTCGCTTCCAAGACGAACGATATTGCCGGTGACGGCACGACCACCGCAACCATCCTCGCGCACGCAATGATTGAGGAAGGGTTCAAGAACCTCGCCGCCGGTGCGAATCCGATGGAACTGAAGCGCGGATTGGAAAAGGGTTCGGCGAAAATCGTCGAGGGTCTCAAGGCTCAGAGCCGCGCTCTCAAGACAAAGGATGAGACCGCCCAGGTGGCAACGATTTCTGCCAACGACGAATCGATCGGTAAGATCATCGCCGATGCCATGGAAGCGGTTGGAGAAGACGGGGTCATCACCGTCGAGGATTCTGACACGATCAACACGTACTTCGACGTCGTCGAGGGGATGCAGTTCGACCGTGAATACATCTCCCCTTACTTCGTGACCGACCCGAAGAAGATGGAAGTCCTCCTCGAAAACCCGTATATCCTGATCACCGATCAGGAATTGAAGAACGCGAACGATCTCGTCCCGCTGCTGGAAAAGATCGCCCAGAGCGGCAAGCCGCTTCTCATCATTGGCAAGGACGTCACGGGAGAGGCGTTAACCACATTAGTTCTGAACAAGCTTAAGGGAACGCTCTCAAGCTGCGCTGTCAAGGCCCCTGGTTTTGGTGATCGCCGTAAGGCGATGCTCGAGGATATTGCTGTGCTCACCGGTGGAAGTGTTGTTGCCGAGGACGCCGGCATGCAGATCAAGGATACCACCCTTGATATGCTTGGACGGGCCGAGCGGATAAAGGTCGATGGGAGCAACACCACCATCGTTGGCGGGAATGGAGCCACCGATGCAATTAAGGGAAGGATCGAGCAGATCGAGGCCCAGATAGAGACAACCGATTCCGACTACGACCGCGAGAAACTGGAAGAGCGCAAGGCAAAACTCGCTGGAGGGGTCGCCGTGATCAAGGTCGGCGCGCCCACAGAGACCGAGCTCTCCGAGAAAAAGCATCGAATGGAAGATGCACTCGAAGCCACTAAGGCAGCCGTGGATGAAGGAATCCTTCCCGGCGGAGGCGCCGCTCTGCTAAATGCGGCTAAGAAACTCGATGATCTGAAGCTAAAAAACGATGAGGCCGTTGGAGTGAGAATCCTCCGTCGTGCGCTCGAGGCACCGCTTCGCCAACTCGCGGACAACGCCGGGTTCGAGGGTGCAATCGTTGTCGAACGCGTGATGGAACAGAAAGCGGGAATCGGGTTCGACGTGCTTACCGAGTCCTATCGTGACATGTTCGAGGCCGGGATCATCGATCCAACGAAGGTTACCCGATCGGCATTGCAGAACGCGGTTTCTATTGCCGGGATGCTACTGACGACCGATGCTCTTGTCGCTGAAATCAAGGAGAAGGAAGAGGCTGCCCCCCCCATGCCCCAGATGCCGGGCGGGATGCCCTACTAGACAAGCTTAGGTTGTCTTTCCCCCTTTGCCCGCTTATGATCGGGCAAGGGGGGATTTCTCTTGCGGCGACAAAGAAAAATCGGCCTTGCCCTCGGTGGGGGCGGGGCACGAGGTTTTGCTCATCTTGGCGTAATGATTGCACTGGAAGAGCATTGTATCCCGATCGATTGCATAAGCGGGACGAGCATCGGCGCCGCAATGGGGGCAGCAAAGGCGATCGGCCTCAACCTTGATCGTCTCCGCCGGGTTCTCAATTGCCTCGATCTAAACGCACTACTCCAAGTGTCCGATAAGACGATTCGCGAGTTGCAACGCGCAATCGGCCGCGGAGTGATCGAATACATGCGTGGACCCAACTGGCGTGAGACTGACACCGCACCTCAAAACCTTGCGCGATTGTATGAGCTATTCTCCCTGTTGACGGCAAACAAGAGCTTCGACGACATCGTCATTCCTTTTGCGGCAGTTGCAGCCGATATCGAAAGTGGGGATCGAGTTGTGCTCACCGAAGGTAAGCTTTATCAAGCAGTCACGGCCAGTGCTGCAATACCGGGAACGTTTTCGCCTGTGTTCCTCCAGGGGAGATACCTAATCGACGGGGGAGTGATCGAGAAGATCCCGGTGGAGGTCACCATCGACATGGGCGCGGATACGATCATCGCCGTTGATACCGGGGCGCCGCTTACTCGCAGCGTGAATACAAGTCTGGATTCGCTCATGCAATCGCAACGCATCACATCGCAGGAACTAACAGAGCTTCAGATTGCAAATGCACGCCGCCGAATAGGCGACCGTCTCATCCTTCTTCGCCCAAATGTCGGGTGGATCAACATGCTTGCCTTCGAGCACATGTCAGAAGCGATTGACGCTGGAAGAGAAGAGGCGCTGTCGCACATGGATGAGATCAAGCAGCTGTGCGGCAGCGTCGTCTCTGCTGATGTCAGCTCTGATTTGCAATCGAAAAAGGCTGACTGATTGCGACACCGATGTTGCCATCGTCATCGGTGGCGGTAACTTCTAACAGGTACTGGTCGCCATTTTCCACAGCCGCTGTATCCCAGACATATGAATCACCGACCAAGCCTGCCACGAGAGAGGAGAAGGTCTTGCCTCCATCACTGGAAAGGTAGATGGCAATCCGCAGCAGTTCAGCGTTCTTACCATCCGGGTCATCCGTCTGCCACGCGATGACGAGATCACCCTTCACTGTCTCAGCCCCCTTGGATGGCGACGTGATCGCAACCGTTGGAAATGTCTTCCACGCGATCGTCGCCGAGTTCTCCTCTCGCGGTGTGGCATTCAGTGTTGCGCCGGCGGCATCTTGCCCACAGACGATGATGCCATCGTTCGTCTTCCAGTTTGTCTCATCATCAGGTCCGGTCGGATCGACCCGCTCCATTGTTGCATAGGAGACGATCCCACCCGCTGTGCTGCCGGCGATCCACCCTTCCTGGCCGGCATTGGCGCTGTCAACCACCTCCCCAGATGGATCTCGTAGATATAAGACCGCGCCGTTGTTGCTCAACGACCCCTTGTAGATAAGATCCGCTGAGATGTCAGAGACCGTATCACCATCTGTCCGTTCGAGGAGGAAGTACCCTCCAGGAGCTACGATCGCCTCCTTGGCCGTGCCAAGATCGATGACAACGTCTCCGAAGCTTAGCGTCCAGCCACTAAGATCGATCGGTTCCCCAGTGGGATTGAACAACTCTATCCATTCATCTGCAGAACTGGCCGCTGTCCCCGCCCACGCGATTTCGTTGATCACCAAGCTTTGTGCGCAGACGCCGACTCCAAGCGTCATCACAATAGCAATCGTCAGCAATCCCTTGATTCGCATTTATTCCTCCTTTTGTTTTTTGTTGTGTTTGTCCTGTCCTCTTTATGAGTCTATCATATGATACTCATTATCACATCAAAAGTCAACCCCACAATGCGCGAGAGTGTTGCCAAATGACTGCTAACTGCTTACACTTTACACATAGACGAATAAAGCGACCTCATCCGTCATATCTGTTCACGAGAGGAACGGAACATGAATACGTTATTGGTACTCGGGGTATTGCTTGCCGTCGGCCTTATATTCGGGGAATTGGGTGAGAAATTAGGTTTTCCACGTGTTACCGGATACATACTCGCCGGCGTTCTTCTCAACCCACAAGTGTTTCACTTTGTACCCGAAATGTTCGTTCATGAAACAAATGCGATCACCGACATTTCACTGGCGATCCTCACCTTTTCCATCGGCGGTACCCTTGCTCTGGCTCCACTGAAAGAACTTGGGAAGGGGATTGCATTCATCGCTTTCGGCGAAGCGGAACTGGCGGCGCTGGCTGTCACAGCGGGGATGTTGTTCACACTTCCATTCCTTATCCACATCGAAGGGGCAACGTTCGTCACCACCTATCTGCCTCTAGGAATTCTCCTCGGGGCACTCGCCACTCCCACCGATCCCTCAGCGACCCTCGCCGTCATCCACCAATACAAGGCAAAGGGTCCGGTATCATTCAGCATCATGGGAGTAGCCGCCCTTGACGATGCACTGGGAATCATCAACTTCAGCATCGCCATGGTCATCGCCGCCATCTTCAGCTCGCACACTGCGCCCAACATCACGTCGCTGACAGAACCACTCGGAGGAATCGCCGGTTCCGTCATTATCGGGGCAATGTGTGGTCTTGTGTTCCATTTTGTATCACGTGCATTGCGAAATGCTCCCGAGGGATTGCTCATCGTTGTAGTCATGGCAATCCTCTCTTTGTGTTACGGGGTTACGGCCCTGCTCGAACTGGATCAACTCCTCGCCACCATGGTAGTGGGAGTGACCGTGGTCAACTTCGGGCGTGAGCGTGATCGCATCTTCCATCTGGTTGAGGAATATGCTGAACCCCTTGTATTCGTCCTCTTTTTCACCATCAGTGGTATGTACCTCGATTTCAAGATCCTGTTAAGCCTCCTGCCGATCGTACTCTTGTTCGTCATATTCCGCGCTGTAGGAAAACTCACAGGGACCTTTGCCGGCGCGGCCATTGCCCGTGCCTCAAGATCGGTTCGGCGTTACACCGGCTGGGGACTGCTTCCGCAAGGCGGCATCGTGATCGGTCTTGCCCTTATTATGAGGCAGAACCCTTCTTTCATCGCGATAAGCGATGCGATAGTGAGTATTACAATCGGTGCAACAGTCATCCACGAATTGATCGGCCCGCTGACCTCAAAGATCGCCTTGCAGAAAGCGGGAGAGCTGGTCAAGCGCGATTCAACGCAAGATTCCAACTGAGGATTGAACGTTGAATTGCGTGAACCTTGGCGGTTATGTTCTATTAACAGCCAACTAGTGCGTTGTCCGGCTCGTCAAACAGGCTGGCTGATTTGGTGGCACGTATATGTGTTTGCTTATTACATCCACTCGTCATGCACGTGTTCCGAATTTCGATCGATGATTTTCAAGAAATGAGGATCGTACGCCACGATTTGGAATACCGTGGAGGTGGGCACATTTCGCGCAAACGCCGTTCATATCGCATTCCCCGCCGCCATACGTACCCTAATTGGATTAGATCCGCTCGCGTGGAAGACCGCTAGCAACGAATGTCACTTTCAAGCGAAAACCCCAGGACAGCCTACTCTCTAATCGGCAACCGGCCGATGTAGCTGTCAACGTGGGCTGTCGGCATGTATGACATAGTATTACCATATAGAGCATGCGCGCCCCCACGAGAATGGTGGAGACGCGCGCAATCAAGTCATTCTGCCTCGGCCTCACTGAGCCTACGTTCTACATCATCGAGCGCTGCCCTAAGCTCATCTGCTTGGGCACGTAGGGCGGTTAACTGATCCTTCGGTTCACTCCTGTAAGCGGGCAAATGCGCGGGTGGGACATATCCCCAACCGCCAAACCGACCAACGCCACGGCCGTAGCCAAGGCTTCTCCCGCGCCAGCCACTCACATAACCCGGGAACTGACTCCCGCTACAGTAACCCAATGCTCGACCGGTTCTCGGTCCAAATCCCAGTGGTCCTGTACGATCTCCTCCAGGCATGACACACCTCCATATTTATTGCATATGCACATTATAAAGAAAGACTTGTCGCCGTTCAAGGGAGATCAAGCGAACCGCCCGAAGTCTTTCCAATGCGCATGTGGGCACACTTTGCACGGTTCGTTACGATGATGATTGTTGCGGTAGATCCGCTTCCCCTGAGGCGGGCGTTATCAAGCGCGCCTTGACCACCCACTCGAGATTGGCGTCGCCCACGGACCCATACCCAGAAACATTGATACCAACATCAATCACAACTGCAGTATCCTTGACCATACCCGCGCGGATAACCACGCACATCCTACCGCCACGCAAACCGCTACTTCGGCTTGCCTCACAACCATTGCAGAATCGCGTGTCATAGAATCACAGACGGTGCCTTCCATCATCACGCTGAGCGGCCGCCCAACTGCAAGACTGTACCCGGCGACCAAGGTTTCTCGACCAACGCAGAAGTGCACAATCGTCGAGATAATGCCGCTTCAAGAAAGTCCTCGACCTTCTGCTACATGACTCATGCCGTTTGCGGGCAATCGGACGACCGTCATTAGCTCACCAACGCTTCCTGTTATTGTCCTATCTCGAACTGCGTGGAGATGGGAGCATAGCGCAGAATGGCTTCCGGAAAGGCAAGAATAGAAGTGTATACCCAAACCTGTCCGCTACTTCGCTCGATCCCAACGCGTAAACAATCGTAGAAATCATAAAACAGGCCGAAACTGGGATCGACGATGGCCGCCTTATCACGATCGTACTCTCCCCCCAGACTGATTCCCCAACCAGAAGCACTCGTCAGTTGCGTGTCCAATGAAATACTCACCGGTTGCCCTACATTCAGGTCGACATCGCATGCCAATGAAATGCTGGCAGTCGCCGCTCTCCCCACATGTACATTTAACGTTGCCATGTCAAATTGCTCCAGAAGCGTGTCGTAGGGGATACTCCACGTCAGTTCCGCCTCCTTGCTGGATAGGCCACCGCTAAACGTCAGGTAGGTAAATGCAGAAGTAGATAGGTCATAATCCGCTACTAATTCGAATTTCGCCCCCACCCTCCAATCAGCGATCAATTCCAACGTCCGGTCAGTAAGATCGACCCCGCCTCCCAACTGCAACCCGATCGCTCCATCGGTTGAGAAGCTCCATGCGAGATCGTTCTGTGCCACGAGGCTGTCGAATTCAAATGGGCTCTTGCCGTTGACCTGCTGGTAGGTGTATGAGAGCTTCATTCCTGGATATGTGAGAGCAAGCGATAACAGAAATGATGTGCGCTGCTCCATCGTGTCACCTGTCTCATAGTCGGTCATTCTTATCTTGCCCTGCGGCTTGAGAACAAACCCTAAGAACGAAAGCGGGGAAAGGCCAACATCTATCGCCCCGTCCGCTCGCAAGGAAGTACCGGTAAGAACGCCATCTTCCCATTCGCGATACCATCCCACACTCATGCTTGGAATGACGGATAGATCACCCCAGGTGAATTCAGAGCGAGACAACGCCAGTTCGGGGAGATGTTCATCGATATAGACATGACCATCTTCATCGTCTTCAGTCTCGGTGCGTGCGGCAGAGAGCGCCAGCCGCCAGTTTTCGATATCTCCAGCGGTGGAGAATGAGAAGGTAAGATCGTTTTCTGATCCAACCGATTGGTAACTCATCCCCCCTACCATCTTCCAGTCCTGGGAAAAGGCAACGGTGTGATTGAGTGAGAACTTGATCGCCTTGTTTCCGACGCGGGCAGGGAAGTAGTAGCACTCGATCGCCCCTTGTTGCCCCGCAAACGCGTAGCGTAATACAGCGCCCAAACCGACCTCTTGGAAACGGGTAAAGTAATCGAACAGGATCGCTCCGTAGTTGTCCTCATCCAGGTAGAAGGGAATGTTCCACTTGAGAAACCAGCCATGCGTCCCACTGTTACCGATCGCGGGAAACAGAGGACTGTCAAGCGTCTCCTTGAGCGGCTGGACATAGACCGGGAGCCAGAAGACCCGCACACCCAACGATCTTACAGTGAGATTGAACGCCACGATCAGTTGGTCGGCGTAAAGGAGGAGCCTGCCCGTCTCGATCGAGTACGGTTGGGAATGAAGTGTCCCCCCGCAACAGGTGCATGTGCTGAGTTCGGCATCCTCGATATCGATCGATTTCAGGCTCCCATCCTCGGCAAACGCGATCTTCCCCTCTTTTCCCTGGTAGACGAGGGTGTGGGTTTCCCCGCTCGAATTAACAAATTCGCTCTTGCCGCTGAAGCCGACCGCTGTTGCCTGTTGTGTAATCAGAGTCCCCTCGGAATACGATAACGAAGCGTCAATCTCCTGTCCCACAAGGGAGAATTCATCGCCCATTTTCAGCTGTACGCTCCCGACCGCACGCAGCTGCCATCCGCTCTCGTCGACCTGATCGACGCTCGCTTCATCAGCAACAAGGGTTGTCTGCCCATATAGCAATTGCACGTCC
>CAZBSW010000026.1:0-12645 GCA_964494835.1 uncultured Thermotogae bacterium | reverse complement strand
AGTAAGAAAAACGCACGCGATCTTGTGAGATCGTATTCATCACACATCCACACGATCATTTCCCGCATCGCCTCCGCGGCAGCTACTTCGAAAGTCCTCTCCGACACAATCGTCACGTAGACCGATGAAGTCTCCAAACGCGGCCACGACAAAGGGGTCGGGAAAAGATCTCTCCCGACATCGACTGTAAGCTTGATGGTTGCAGGCATCTCGAAAGGAGGACCGATTTCGCCGTCACCTTGCCGGGCATGACAATCTCCGACAAAGAGAAGACCTCCTTGTACGGAAACCGGCAGGTAGATGGTTGCCCCTGGCCCGACATATGGGCAGTCCATGTTTCCGCCGAAGCGACCCTGCTTCCAGCTGAACACAGCCTCCTCTGCTGGACACGTTGCAATGGTCCCGATCATGCACGAAAGCGGGAGCCGAAGTTGGTCGCTGAATGAAATGCTTTCGTCTTTTATGGGCACCACTAACGCCTCGTTCTCAGCGAACCAGTCTGTTAACATGGAGAAGTTGGGCCCGAGGATCGCACAGCCATATGGGCCAGGACGGATCTCATCGATCCGTACTTGCAGCACGTCTCCCGGCTTTGCTCCTTTGACGAAGATCGGACCACTGAGCGGGCAACTCCGCTCAATTATCGATTGAACAACTTCCTGAGTCGCTTCCTCTGCTCTTGTCACGAGGCCGTTGTTGGCGTCTTCGGTTTCGATCTCGATAGTCTGACCGGGGTCCACACTCGCGACAGGTGGGTATCGTGCTGACAGTAGATACACCTTCCCTTTGGGAACTCGGATCATCATGTCCCCTTGTGGATCGGGCCAATCCCTTCGATCAAGAAGAGGACCGGGCGTAGCCCATCTGTGCAACAGGCAAGAACCGCATCCTTTCCGGGTACCCATGGGAATCGCCCACTATAGCCAAGGTGTACGATCTCCTTATAGATATCCCTGAAAGCCCATGCACACGGAAAACCCGCAGGCATCTCGCCAGGGCCTTCCACCATGAAGGTATCACCAACGTCGAACAGAGGACACACTGGCTCATCCGAGACGATCTCCGGCGAGATCTTCTGAAGCTCTTCATCGAGTATCTCTCGGGCACTTAGCTTCTTCACTACGGTTATCCGAACCTTACGCGCGCCTTCCTCCGCCATGTAACACCATCCTTTCAGCCTGTAGCTCACCCAGCAGGCAGTCCCGAGAGACTAAAGGCACCTCCTCAAACTAACTGTGACTTCCACGAGCCAGGATGGCCCAAGTGTCAATCACCTTCTCTCCACTGACTACGTAGGCAACGTCATAGCGAGGCGGGGTGGTGCAGCAATGTGCAGGTATGAACTCGATCTTTTCCCCGATCTTCACCTTGCTGACGTCCCCTCGGAGGTGTCCGTGTTCCTCTGATAAGGCATCGATGCATAGGCACTCGCTCAACTCGCCCTTGAGTCTCGGGAAGACTATTTCCGTGTAGTCAGCTGTGTTTTCCGCGGCGATGTTCTTGATACCGCAATCAGTGTATGCGATTTCCTTCTGCTGCGGCGGCTTGCTGATGATCGTTGTGAGGACTGTAAGAGCAATGTGGAACTTGTCAAGACCCTCGAGTTGGCGATACGGCCAGTCCATGAAGACATAGGAGCCTGCCTGCACATCGGTGATCTCAGGATACGTCGCTGTCATGTCGTATGTAGCTGTGTAGCCTGCGCTGAACATCTCAACCGGAATTCCAGCTTTCTCAACCATATGCTTAGTCTCCAGGAAGCGGTTGAGATCGCGGTAGTGAGCGGTCTTGCGCTTCTCCCAACTCTTCTCCGCCGAGATGTCCCCGGCCTCATGCACCCACATGCCCTTGAACTTGATATTCGGTAGTTGCACAAGTTTCTTCACAAAGTTGAGGGCAGGTTCCCCGGCTGGCAACCCGCATCGCACCATTTCAACCTCAATGGCGACTTGCGCGATCGTATCATAGGCAACCGCCGCTTCGGAGATCTGCTTCGCAACACCAAGATCATCCACACCGACGGTGATATCTGCCCAGCGTGATAGTCCAGCGAATCGCCTGATCTTCTCCTGATTGGCTATCTGGTTTGCGACAAGGATGTTCTTGATCCCAGCCTGAGCGAATACCGCAGCTTCGCTCAGCTTCTGGCAAGTGACACCTATGGCGCCCGCATTTATCTGCATGTGCGTAATGATCGGAAGCTTGTGTGTTTTCATGTGGGGGCGCAATTCAGAGGGAACAGTCTTGAAGTATTCTGCCATTGTACGGATGTTGTATTCCAACTCATCGATATCTATGAGTAGAGCAGGGGTGTCTAGATCGTACTTACTGAGAGCCTTTGCCATTGTGGAACCTCCTCTTCAACACCGACGAAGGGACGCGGCCCAGTCGGCCTGTCCGCTGTCCGCTGTCCGACCGGAATCATTATAGCGGACCTATCGAATGAAAGTCAAGTGGTTTACCCCTCTTTCCGGAACAGAGTAGCACTGAGGATATGAGATCTCGAGGGTTGACCAGCCGCTTCAGACATCTTGTGCTCTGGCTACCCTGTCGAGGACCTTGGGTTAGGCACTAGTGGCCTTGCAGCAGAAAAGCCCAGCAGGGAAATCACGTACATAACTGGAAGATGATTCCCACCGTTCCAGCAGCTGCCGGTTCAGAAGCTCCGGTACACTGAAAACCGGCAGAGATCGCAGACGTGGTATTCGAAAGACAGTAGGATCGGCCTGTGTTCTCGATCGAAGTCGACTTGCTTGATGTGAAGAAGAGGGGCACCCTTCTGGACCTCAAGCAGCGAAGACATCTTCTTATCTGCGACAACCGGTATGAGTCGGGCTTGACCGGCAACTACATGACGACCCAAGTATTCGTCGAGAATCGCGTAGAGACGCTCGATTCGCAACACATACCTTGTAAGAGCATCCAGTGACATTGGCGGAGTTGAATCCTTGAGATAAGACTCTTGGAAGTACTCCTCCTCATAAACCACCGGTCTTCCATCGGCAGTCCGCACGCGAACAACTTCGACTACGGGCGTGCCGCTTTCGAGGGATAGGGCCGACGAAACCTCTGTTGGCGAGCTCATAACGCGTGTCTTCATGAGACCGACACCCGGCTTGTGCCCCATCGACTGAATGAGATCGGAGACGTCAGAGTTCTGATTCAGGTTGTTTTGGAACAATTCTAATGGGGTTACGAAAGTCCCTACTCCTGGTTTCCGCACGACTAGCCCACGCAGTTCCAGACTGCTAAGCGCGGCACGGAGTGTTGAACGACTTACCTGTAGCGCCTTGGCGAGATCCGGCTCGCTCGGGAGCTGAGACCCAGGGGCGAGATCCCCTTTCATGATCAGCCTCTGCAGATCATCGCAAGCGATCTGAACTAGGCTTCTCTGATCGCGGTTTACTGCTCTTATCTCCAAACTAGGCACCTTGTGTAGGGCTCATATATGCGACTCGCAAGAACGGGGACAATACTGTTCATTTGTTGGGATATTAGTACCAGATCGCCGCACTTTCAACCGCTATTTCGGAACTGCTGAAGAGGTGTGTGATTTCACGGACACATTTTCGAATCGGATTTCTGGAGAGTGACAAACTCCCCAAGGACAGCTAGGGGATGTGGCTACAAGAGGAACCGCTGGAGGAACACTTATCTTGTCCTACAAGAGTGAGCTTGGAGACGTTGCCGGATGTCATCCCACGCGAGTAGAGATAGCTCGGAAGCCTGACCGGAACTCAGATGCGGCCGCGGTCGGATAGCGTGAAGGCTGTCGCCACGCAGAAGCCAGCCGTGCCGATCCACTCACCGCTACGTCCGCGTGACAAGGCCCGCCACTGCTGTGACTTGACGGGAAACAGAATCCGTGCGCGTCACCGTAGTTCCCTTTCCTGCAGCAGTCCTTCCCTAACGCTCAGTGCCCTAACGCTCAGTGCTGCCCAATCGACTTCGCACAAGTCCACCTGCATAGCCCAGTGTTTCTCTTGCTACTCCAAAGGGATAGACATCTACATTCAGTCCTCCAGGCCCCAACGGCCTTACGGATCGGCATCACGGAGTGTAGGGCTAGTCAATCTCTCGCAGGACCAGAGCCTCACACGGCGGCGCGCTTGTTGTGATACCTGAGGGGGTGCCCACAGATCGGACATCGTGTTTGGCATGGCTCCGCATTGCAAAGAAGACGCAGGGTCATAAGCCACGTCAGTGACAAGAGAAGGGTCTTGTCTAATGCGGAGGGCGAGCAGATTCTGCACTCTTCGCACTTCCCCGTAGCATCCTCTCTCTTGGTCCACATGCCCCTATCCTCCGATATACTGGCAGTTACGTACGAACAATCTACACCGTCGTCAGAGGCCGGGACAACAATGGCTTTGGGCAATCGTGCTGGGAACATCCAGCCATCGGCCACCGCCGCGTGAGGCACAAACGTGTCGCACATCCACCCCTCGGGCTCCCGGCTGTATTCCGAGTCTCGGAGGCCGTTGGCTTCCACACACGTGCTGGGTGGACCTAGCACGGCGGACAGAGTCCGCTACTGAGCCGTACAACGCTGGAACTCCTGTGGCGTGATAGGCGCGACCAGAACTCACGACTTCGGCTTGCCCCCGCCGGCGCAGGAACTTCTTAATGCATCTGATGTAACGTATTAGTTCGGATATGACGACGCTTTGACCATCTGAGGCGTGCGTGCTAGACTGTATGCCGACAGGCGTTCTTTGTGGCTGTGAGCGAAGCTTCGAAGGTGGCGTCTGCAGGGCCGTGTACACACGCTCACTACGTGACGAGGAGGAACCATGCCACGCAAGTTGACAGACATTCTTGCTCAAGTCGACGCAGACCTGGAGTATCGATCGATGGGCAACCCTCCCGAGGAGCCCACCCCGCGTGAGGTCGTCGGCGAACCGTGTCCGCGGGCCCGGCGGCTGCGAGACCGGTACTACGGCGCCCTTTCATCGGCAACGAACGAATTCCCGTACTGGTACACGCGAACATACATGCGACTCGACAATGAGGTTCCTGCCGTCCGCCGCGCTCTCGCGCTAGAATCCGCCTTCCGCCATCTGACGCCAACGATCTTTCCGGGTGAGCTTCTCGTCATCGGCAAGACTCACCACTATCGTGGCTCGTTCCCGATGCCGTGGCTGTCCGAGGGCTACTACATGGCGGCGGAGGATCAGCTCTATCAGGATGCGCTGGCGCGAGGCAGCACGAGTGCAGACGAGGTCTCCAGGTTTGGAACGGGAGGAGGCAACGTCACCAAAAGCTTCGGCTCCGTGGTCTCAATCGCAGGGAAGTTCGGCATCCGAAAAGAAGAAGTCCCCGCCATGCTCCGGGTGGCCCGCGCGTGGAAGGACAAATCCGTCGACGACGTCGGGCATAGGTACGAACAGATGATTCCCGGGTACGAGATCAAGGAAGCCCTTATGCGGTCGGTTACGTGCATGTTCGACTCGGGCTACACGCTCCCTCAGGGCCGTGAGGTGATCAACTACTACTACCCGCTGCAGTTCGGGTTCGACGCATTGATCTCCATGGTGGAGGATAAGAAGCGTGAGGTAGCGGGCCGCCCAGACGGCGACGGCCTCGCGGGCATGAACCGCCTCTACAATTACGAGGCGGCAGGGCATGTCTTGCGTGGCGTGCAGGCGTGGGTCTTAAACTACGCTGTGGAAGCCCGCCGTCTTGAGTCGATGGAGGCCGAGCCCGGGCAGCCAGACGAGTACCGCGCGATCGCCGAATGTCTGGAGTGGATCGCTCATCACCCGCCGCGGACCTTCCGTGAGGCCCTGCAACTCTGCTGGACTGTGCACGTCGCGGTTCTCAACGAGGACGTCATCTCCGGGCTGTCCCCCGGCCGGCTTGGTCAAGTGCTCTGGCCTTGGTATGAGCAGGATATCGCAGCCGGGCGCCTCGATGAGGAGAAGGCCATCGAACTACTCGAGTGCCTCCGCGTCAAGTTCACCTGCCTCGATTGCTTCGCGTCGATGGGTGTCGTCGGTGGCGTTCTCTCGGGAAACACCTTCAACAACCTCAGCATCGGCGGTCTCGATCGAGATGGAGCCCCGGCAAACAACCGCCTCGAGGAGCTGATCCTCGCGGCGTCCATGAGCTGCGCATCTACACAGCCCACGCTGACGCTCCTCTACGACGACAAGCTCCCGGAGTCGTTCCTGCTGAAGGCTATGGAATGCATCAAGACGGGTGCCGGCTATCCGGCCGTTATGAACAACCGGACGGCGATCGAATTCCTCATGGATCAGTATGGTCCCGAGGGCATGGACCTCGAGGAGGCGCGGGCAATCGCGATCGGCGGGTGTCTCGAAACGTCTCCCTGCTCCTGGATGCCACTCACGCTGAATGGTCAGTCGTACTCGATCCCGGGCGGATCGGGCCAGCCGACGAGCGTTGGTGTCCACTTCCTTTCTCTACCCAAGGTCCTTGAACTCGTTCTGTTTGACGGGATCGATCACCGAACAGGACTCCGCGTCTTCCCCTCGCACGGCAGATCGCTCGACAGCTACGAGGAAGTCTTCGACCAGGTCAAGGCATACTTTGCCAAGGCCGTCGAGGTTCTGTCGCTGGCGAACAACATTCAACACGACGTCTGGCGGAAGAACAACATGGCCGTCTTCAACTCGCTTCTCAAGCCGGATTGCCTCGAGTCCGGCCACCTGATCAACGAGCTGGGCTATCGGTACAATGCCACCCACAACGTGGAGACCTGTGGGACCATCAACCTGATAAACAGCCTGGCAGCGCTGAAGTCGCTCGTCTACGACGCCCGTTCCCGGTCGCTAGATGAGATCAGGAAAGCTCTCAGCGGCAACTTCGGCTTCAAGTCGGCCGAGGAGGTGGGGTCCTTTTCCCTTGCGGCGCAGGAGAAGCGCGGCTCCTCCACGGAGCACGATCGGGTGCACCTCGAGTGTCTCACCGCCCCGAAATATGGGAATGACGACCCCTTCGTCGACAGCATTCTCAAGGAGTGGGAGGATTGGTTCTGCGCGAAATGCCATGAGTACGAGTCGCTCAACGCCTATCCCTATTACGCCTGCCAGATCTCGGTGTCCACCCACGCACCGATGGGCGCTGTCACGATGGCCACGCCGGACGGACGGCTCGCAGGCACGACATTCGCTGACGCCTCGATGTCCGCCTATCCGGGCACTGACCGGAACGGTCCGTACGCGTTGTTCTCCTCGGCGGCGTGCTGGGACCATTCCCAGTCGCAGAACTCACAGCTCAATCTGAAGATCCATCCGAGCGTGATCAAAGGGCAAACGGGAACGAAGAAGCTGCTTGAGTTGACGCGAGGCTACATGCGCAAAGGCGGCTTCCACGTCCAATACAACGTTGTCGATTCGAGAATTCTTAAAGATGCCCAGGAGCACCCTGAGGAGTATCGGGACCTCTTGGTTCGTGTCGCCGGATTCACGCAGTACTGGGTGGAGATCGGAAAGCCGATCCAAGACGAGATCATCGCCCGCACGGAGTACGAAGGAGTGTAGTCATGAGCGTACCGCCGACACACATGCACTGCAGGAACTACGCACCGATCGATGTCGTGAAAGGGATCTGCCATGTGACGAAGAGCGTTGTCCACGCAGACGACGAGGCCTGCCCCTCGTTCGATCGGTTGCCGCGCTGCATGGAGTGCAAGCTGTACTCGCCGAGCGAAGAGCAACACCTGGGCATTTGCGAGGCTACAGAAGACATGCCGATGACGTACCCGGACCTCGCTGCCGTGACCTGCGAATGGTTCGAATGGAGAGACGACTGAACAAGTCTTCGGAAGGGTTGGTCTTCGACGTCCAGGCACACTCCGTGCACGATGGTCCGGGATGCCGGACAACAGTCTTTCTTAGCGGGTGCCCGCTTCGTTGCTCTTGGTGCGCAAATCCGGAGGGTCTCCTGCCAAGGCCGCGGTTGATGGTCCACGCGTCTCGCTGTCGTTCGGATGGGTATCCGTGCGCGGCTGCCTGTCCTCACGGCGCGGTCGAGATCGATCCGGTGAGCCCGCTTCCCCCGCAATTCGATCGAGCCCTTTGTGTGAGGTGTGACGAAAGGTCCTGCGTTTCGGCTTGCTTGAGTGGCGCGCTTGAGATGTCGGGGCGCTCGATGTCGGTGGGCGAGCTGTTGCACGTTCTCGAACGGGATCGCGACTACTGGGGACCGGACGGGGGCGTTACGTTTAGCGGGGGGGAGCCGCTGGGCCAGCCCGAGTTCCTGCTGGCTGCACTCGACGCGTGCCGGGCGGCATACATCCATACCGTCATCGAAACCTCCGCACACGCCGACCCTCGGCTTGTCTCAGAAGTTGCTTCACGTGTCGATTGGATGTTCGTTGACGTGAAGCACATGTCCAGTGGGGTGCACCGGATCGGCACAGGCCTCGGCAATGAACGAATCCTCTCGAATCTCGAGATGCTTGCACGCTCGCGCAGAGGTACTCGCATAGTCGTACGGATTCCGGTTGTCCCAGGATTCAACGACTCGCCGAATAATCTTCGTGCCACAGCGCGTTTTCTCGTGAAACTGGGGCTTACCGACGTGAATCTCCTCCCATTCCATCGGATGGCCGAGTCGAAGTACGAGCAGCTTGGCCTGGAGTACACGCACGCACAGAACCAGCCCCCCACCGCCGGCGAGATGGCGAGTCACCAAGAGATCTTTTCCAGTATGCGACTTCACTGCTACGTGGGCTCTGAAACACCCTTCTGACCCCAAGCTGCGTTGCGAAGTGCACGGGTTTCCTGGTGACGCCTGCGCGCCGGGTCTGGATCCGAACTGGGTCTCCTGGGCCTTCGGAGACGTTCCGAGATACCGATCAGCGTTCCCAGCGCGGTCTTACGAACCATTGTCGATCACATCGAGACGCCGGTCACCACAAGGCTATGCATTAATGCCTTCTACGTTCAGTATCCCAAGCTCCAAACCGCTGTTCATGTCTCGGTTCGGAGAACCCCGACCTTCACCTACTTGGTGATTCCCCTGCAGCTTCGGCAGTCGGATCCGGCAGTATCTCCGGTATTCTTGCCAACATTTCGGACAATGCTGCCCTGATGCGGGCCAGCATTCCTGTTGGGCTGGTGACCAGTATTGGAATCGTGGCCTTGGCTGGTCTGCTGCACGTCGTCCTGCACAAGCAGGGCAAGATCGTCGCGCTTCTGGGCTTGGGATGGTGGATGGCCGAAGCGATTCTCCTGGCCGTGAGCAAGATCGGAGCTCTTGGTCTGATACCCCTCAGTTCGGACCTCGTCGCAGCAGGAGCTCCGGAACCGTCTTTCTATCAAGAGCTTGGGGGCTTCTTGTATTCCGGCCTTCTCGATCAGGGCGACGCTATACACATGCTCTTCCAGTGCGTGGGCGGGATCCTATGGTTCTACCTGCTCTATCGACCAAGGTACATACCCCGCGCCCTCTCTGTCTTGGGACTTGTCATCGAGTCTGCAGCCTTGATCGGGATGGTGCTACTGCTGCTTTCCGTACGAGTCAACATGCTCGTCTTCTACCCGGTCGCAGCGCTGGAATTGGTCGTTGGCCTGTGGCTACTTATCAGGGGCATATCGGCCGGTTCAGAGACGAACCAGCGTTTGGCCCAGGCTAACGATCGCCCTTGACCAGACCCGGTCCTGTGCTCGTGCTTAGGGGCCGTAGGCTTCGTCTCAGCGCACCCACACTTCTCTTGACATGAGGCCGTTGGAGATACCAGTTCTGCGATTCGCCTGACATCGAGGCGGAGTGGTATCGTGGGGTAAAAGAGAGGAGGTGTGCGATGAGAAACGGAATCGCCTGTCTGGTGATCGTTCTGTGTGCCAGCCTTCTTGCAGTAGCTTCGTGCCATTTTTCGGACAGTCCGGACTGTGGCTGCTTCGATAACACAGCAACCTGGAACCCAACCGGGATGTGGATACAGGACATCGCCCTGGATACTGTGGGAACAATTGTGTCGTGCGTGACCGATGGTGGGAAGCCCTTCTATCAGATGCGGCTGGGACTTGGTTCGACCGGTTCCGCAAACACGATGGCGTTGATTATCGAGGTGCTTTCGTCGATTGGCACAAACCCATACGAGCGGGAGGCTTGGTGCTCGGAGACGATATCGTATTGGCACCGAGAAGCCGAGATTCCGTATAGCACAGGATACCGACGGAGCGATTGGCACCTTGATTGGCAGCTGACCAATACCAACGCAATCCGTACGTTCTACATGGTGGAAGAACTGCTCGATCTGTTGCCGTTCATGAGCGGTCGAGGCCGATGGATCGAGTGGAGCGATCTTGACTACTCCGATTTTCAGCCGGGGATCAACGCGCCTGCTCCTGGGTCGTACGTGTTGATTCGTAAGTACGACGATTCGAACGCGACGTGGGATGGCAAGAGCCACAGCATGATGATCAACGAGATGACGATCCATCAGAACGGCTTCGGAGAGGTCGTCGAAGTCGAGGTTACTCTCTTGGAAGGGAACGCCGGCTCTCCCGCGCAGGTTCTGGCGGTGTCGAGCCTCGACGACCTGATCGCCTACACGCCTGGAGGATCCGAGTGGCTAAGCAATAACAGGAAGATTCTAGGTTTCGGAGTCGATCTCGATCGGAATGGATCTCCGATCTATGATCCGGACCGGCTGCACTATCAGAGAGACCTATTTGTCGTTGCCCCGATGTTCAAGCCATTCCTCACGAAAGATCCCATGTGGTCACGCTTGTACGCGCCACTCGTTCAGAAGTTGGTCGAATACGCGACCAAGGTGATAGGTGGCCCCAGAGTCACAGGCCCCAACGCAGTGATAGCCAAGGGAGCCGTCCCGGATGGGCAAGGTGTGTCGTGGGTGTTCGGACCGGAGCTGGATCGCACTCAGCCGAATGGCTTCGAGATAGAAGTCGATCTGCTGCAAGATCATCCTCTTCTGATTAAGGGCATTGCCCTTTGTTGGGAAGGAGCGATTCCGATGGGATACTCAATCCGTTACGCCGCCGACGGGGAGCGCTACCAAGATGCGTCGCCCGTTGGAATTGAGTCTCTCAGGATGTTGGGGCAGCAACCCGGCGCTGTCTTGATTCCCATTCCGTTTGGCAAACAGAGCAAGAGGGTTCGAAAGATCCAGCTATATTTCCCTCCCGGCTCAGTGATCGGCGAATCTAAGCTGACTGAGATGCGCTTCATCTATGACTGGGGACCAAGCGAGGAAGCGGAGTTCAATCCAGCCATCCTGGAAACGAGCGAGGGCGGACCGCTTTCGATCAAGGTATCTGCAACCGCAACAGACGCTCAAGGGGCTGACTACAGTCACATCTTGACCGTCTCCTGGGAGGTCTTGGGTGGGACGCCGCCTTATCAGCTGACCATCAAGGTGACGGGTCCTGATGGGGTTACAACGGCTGAGAGCGAGAAGACGCTCAAGGGAACAAGAAGCTTTGAACTCGCTTATCCGAACGGGGGTACGGTTCTTGTGAGCGCTGAGGTTGAGGACGCCGCTGGAGCGAGCGCCTCGGGGATGACCAGCGTGTCATTGGAGTAACGGCCGGACTGACTCCCAAGGCCGTTCCAGCGGAAAAGCTGGACTTCGGTGCGAGTTGATCCTCGAATGAATTTGTGGCCTAGTCTCCGGCACAAGATCGGCATTCTAGAGCTGGCGAGACCGCGGCTTCTTCCAACGCGGGTTGTGTCTCTTCGCCAACGGCATTTGCCAATGCGTACTGAAAGAGCATGTACAAGGAGGAAACGAACGTGAGACCATCTGAAACAAATCGTCACTTTCTCAAAGCGGATGGGTGGGACAGCTGGGCCGAGCAGCCGACCGGCCAGAAACAAGGAATTCCGATGCCGCCGGTTCAGAAGCCATGCCCTGATGGAGCCACGCTGGTGGATCTTGTCCCCACAGATACCTTTGTGGTTGGAGCGATGCCCTTGATTGAGGCTATCGCTTCGCGCAAGAGCCACAGAAGATTCGCCGAGGCGTTCCTGACACTTGAGGAGCTATCCTTCCTTCTCTGGGCAACGCAAGGCGTGAGAAACGTAGCCGCAAATGGAAGTGCCACCCTTCGGACAGTACCCTCCGGTGGCGCGCGGCACCCGTTTGAAACCTACCTGGCCGTCGGGCGCGTCAAGGATCTTGAGCCCGGACTCTATCGGTACCTTCCGTTGGAACACAAGCTGTGCCTCCTGCGAGAAGGCGACTCTCTTGTGGAAGAGGCAAAGCAAGCATCGCGCAACAATGCGTTCGTAGGCGAAGCCGCCGTGGTGTTTGTATGGACGGCGATTCCCATCCGAGCTGAATGGAGATACGAGCTTGTCGCCCACAAGATGATTGCAATCGATGTGGGCCATGTCTGCCAGAACCTGTACCTCGCATGTGCCGCGATCGGAGCGGGCACTTGCGCTATTGGTGCATACTCACAGGAGCGAATGGACGCTGTCCTAGAAGTGGATGGGAACGACGAGTTCACGATCTACGTTGCTCCAGTTGGCAAGATCGCATAGGGAATGGGTTCGGAATCCTTGGCAAGGGCCCTTGCTGTTTGTGGATTTCTACTGTGGATCAGGAGGTTTCTGAGCGCCGAAATCACCGGGTTCCGTGAGTCAGCGAGCTTTGCGCGGTGATGCGGGCGTAGCGAATTGGTGAGTAATATAGGAATGTGTTCCGCA
>CAZBSW010000025.1:0-12663 GCA_964494835.1 uncultured Thermotogae bacterium | reverse complement strand
ACCCCGGTCTTGTCAGTCATCCCGACCACATTCTCGCCGAACGCTTGCTTGGAGGCTTCGGCGGCGTCGTGAGCTTCGAAGTAGGAGAGACGGCCGAAGATGCCAGTCGGGTCGTGGATGCCCTGCGGTTGCCCTACATCGGTCCGACACTCGGGGGCGTCGAGAGCATCGTCGAGCAGCAGAGCCTCTTCATCTCCCTTGATCCCGCTAAGCGTCGCCAGTCCGGAATCGCGGAGAACTTGGTCCGCTTCGCCGCGGGCGTCGAGGACGCCGCCGATCTCATTGCAGATCTCGAACAGGCCCTCTCGCGACTCGAAGAGCGGTCGGAGTTGTGATGAGGGTCGTTCACAAGTTCGGTGGCACATCGGTCGGCGATGCGCGCAGCATCGCGGGGGTAGCCGATATCGTCTTCGGCAAGTGCCGGCTCGAGGACCCCGTGGTCGTTGTGTCGGCTATGGCCGGCGTGACCGACTGTCTCGTCGAGGGAGCGCGTGCGGCGGCGGCGGGGGACGAAGAAGCCTACAGCGAAGCGCTCCGAACCTTGCGCACCAAGCACGCCCGGGCTGCCACGTTCCTTCTGAGGGATTCCAGCGAGATGGAACGATACGAGAAGCTCCTCGAGGAGCAGGTGGATCGGGTGGGCCAGCTGTTCAGGAGCATCTCCGTCCTAGGTGAGTTGACCGCTCGAACCTGTGACGCGGTCGTCTGCGTCGGAGAGCGGCTCTCGGCGAATCTCCTCGCGGCGGTCTTGCGAAATCGCGGCGTCGATGCAGATGCCATCTGTGCAACTGAGCTCATCGTGACCGACGAGCTCTTCGGTTCAGCGACGCCCCTTCAGCCGCAGACGGATGAGCGAATCTCGGCTCGGCTCGGCCCGCAGGGCAGAACGAAGGCCATCCCGATAATCACGGGCTTCATCGGCGCGACCGGGCGCGGCGTGCCGACGACACTCGGCCGGGGTGGAAGTGACTACTCCGCCGCCATCATAGCTGCCGCGCTCGATGCGGCCGATCTCATGATCTGGACGGACGTGGACGGCATTCTCACCGGAGACCCTCATATCGTCCCAAACGCGAGAGTGCTGAGGGAGCTCTCGTACGGCGAGGCGGAGGACCTGGCGCGGTTCGGCGCCGAAGTCCTCCATCCTCGAACCATCGAGCCGATTATCTCAAAGGGCATCCGGCTCCGCATCCTCAACAGCTTCAACCCGGGTGACCCGGGGACGCTCATCGTTGCGAAGCCACATCCGGAGAGGGACCGGTGGCCGGCGATCGTTTCGGCGACGGGACTCAGCCTCATCTCAGTGAGGGTTGCAGACGATGCCTGGCGCCTGCCGTTCGCAGCGTGTGCACTGAAACATCTCTACGGAGCCGCGGTCGATGTGTTGATGTTTACGCAGTCGCACTCAGAGCGGAACCTCAACCTCGTTGTGCGAGACGTCGATCAGGATCACGCCCTGAAGCTTCTTCGCCGCGCGTTCGAGGCAGAGGCCTCGTGGAGCCGCCAGGGAACGGGGTCGGTTGCGGACGCGACGAGGGATTGGAGCATAGAGACGAAGGAACGGGTTGCCACCGTCTCGGTCGTCGGCTTCCCCGGGTGGAACGAGATCGGGATCGCCTCGCATACGTTCGCTGCCCTCGGCAAGCACCGCGTTCGCATCGTGGCTGTCGCTCAGGCCGCGACGGAGGAGAGCATCTCGTTCTGTATACCGGCGGACCAGGTGACCGAAACCGTCCGAGCACTGCACCGGGAACTCGGGCTCGAGGATTCGCAGTGAGGTGTCCATGTGTTACAGACAGATGGGTGTGAAGCCGCAAAAGGCGGACGCTATCACTACTACACATGCCAGAAATAAATTAAGGAAGGGAAGGATGCCTACTCGGGGATCAGAGTCTCACGCGAGAAGCTTGAGAGCTTCGCCTTGCAAAGAGCGCGCGATGTGATTCTCGACAACGAATATGTGCATACCCAGTCAAGATGGTGAATGAAGAACTGGCGCAACTCTCCTCACAGGATGAGAACGATCTTGAAGAAACCTCGGGATGCATCGCCCAGGCACGCCTACGTCTCAGACGCCACTTTGGTGCCCTGGAAGGCGGAGCGCTGGAAGTACGCAACCTTGCGCCCGCATCGGAGAGATTCGCGAAGAAAAAGCCAGTCCGAGGCACCAGCATGCGCAGCTCCTCACGCAAGCGGACCAGACGACACTTGCGAAAGTAGACGCAAGAGCAGTTGAGCGCTACGTGCACGACTTGAGAAAGACTCTCTCTCTGGCACCCCTCAGGAGCGAAAGGACTTTCTTGCGGGAATCATCGAAAGCACGGCAATAGACAACGAGAAAGTTAAGATTAGATACAGGCTTCCATGTCCGAAAGAAAAAACCGGGGAGATTGCCCTCCTCGGTTCTTCCTACATTACGGTTTACTGGAGACGAGCGGGCTCGAACCGCCAACCTCCTGCGTGCAAAGCAGGCGCTCTCCCGATTAGAGCTACGTCCCCGATATATATGTGAATTATATCCCCGCCCGAGGGCCGATCAACCGGGTTGCCTCAGCTGTCACTTCTACAATAGAGTGGCATGCGAGTAAAGGAGGAATCATGAAGCGTGCTGCTTTAATCGCAATGTTGGCCACTCTGCTGTTCGCCATAGTCGGCTATGCCAGCCTGCCGGATAAGGGGTGGGGAATCGGTGTTCAGCTCAATTACCCGTTCACCGGCTTCAGCATCCGCTACTTCAATCCGAGCGGCCTAGGGTTTGAGTTCAACATCTTTCCCAACCACACAATGCGTTATCTCGACAATGGCGACGCGATCAAGCGGCTCGACCTGACACTTTCCGGCAAGCTCCTCTATCCGGTGCGACAAGATGCCAACGTCAACTATTACTTCGCCGGCGGTGCAGCGCTTACGGTCGCATTCGAAGAGTCGGAAGACGATGTTCGCAGCGGCGTGGAACATCCCGCGATTCAATCATCGTTGGATGATGTCGTCATCGCTGGCATGGGTGTGATCGAAGTTGAGGAGATGTGGCTCAATCGCCTCGTGGGCACGTTCGAATACGGCCTTAGTTGGGACCTGTTCAATCCGCTAGATTTCTCGTTCTTCAACGGTGGAATCGGCTTCCATTACTACATCTAGAGTTCGTTGCTGTTTGGAGTAAGCGACAGACTCCTGACCGCATGGTGCTGGAATGCCATTTTCTCGCCCGCTCGCTGCGCTCGCTCAAGGCGCAGAGATCGCTAGGAAAGGCCATGATTGTTGAGTTCAAGACCTTGGCGTCCTGTCTGCCCGGACACCGGCATACAGGCCTGCAACCTGTGTGCGCGAATGAAACGACACACAGGCCTTTGCGAGATACAAGCATTTCTCTCGCTCGCTCGTTACACTCGCTCAAGGCGCAAAGATCGCCAAATATCAGTGTTCCGGTGTTCTGTTCTCCCTCTCGTCTAGCCTGTTCACTATTCGGGTAATTCCGTTTCTCATCAATGCTTCACCAAAATTAATCAAATACCCAAGCTTGAAGCCAGTCAGCCGTAGGTACGTGAGCAACTGCTTCTTGTGGGCATTGCTCACAGTCTGTACTGACTTGAGCTCCAGAATGACCTTATTCTCGATGATTATGTCCGCTCGGAAACCTTCGTCGAACCTGATTCCACAATATTCTATGGGAACGGGGACCTGACGCTCCACTGCCAGTCCACTTTGTCTCAGGACTTGAGCTAATACCACCTCATAGACCGTTTCCAGCAAACCCGGGCCGAGACCTTGGTGGACCGACACCGCAGCGTTGACAACGATCTTCCCTATCTCGTTTTCCGTCATTCATCAAGTCTCCCGCTGTTCTTGGCGGCCTGTCTGCCCGAAGACCAGCGGACAGGCTTGCGTTCTTTGCGAGAGTAAAGCTCTTCTCGCCGTTCATTTGCTTCAAACTACTAACAGGTTTTCATTTTGTCTCTTTTCCCATCATAGCAATTTGCTAGTGCTCTGTCTCCCCGAAAAGCATCAGAGAGGCCTTTGCGAGAGACTAAAGCGTTTTCTCGCCCGCTCGCTACGCTCGCTCAAGGCGCAGAGATCGCCAAGAAATGCCTTCTCTTTTATTCTTTCCTTATCGCTCCCGCTTTCCCTGCGTGCCTGTCTGCCCGAATATCAGTAGACAGGCCTGCGGCTCTGCGAGAGACTAAAGCATTTTCTCGCCCGTTCGCTACGCTCGCTCAAGGCGCAGGGATCGCCAAGAAATGCCTTCTCTTCCTTTCCCCCCATGTCTGCGCTGTTTCCCGCGCCCCTGTCTGCCCTCGCACTCCAGCAGACAGGCCTACGTCCTGTCTGGCCGAATATCGGTAGACATGCCTCTGCGCGAGTGAGGCTTTTTCTCGTCCGTTCGATGCGCTCGCGTTGGTTCCGGGGACGCCAAACAGTGTTTATCCAGTTGTTCGAAACACTAGAGGGATCACTTTCTAGAGCGCTAGAGATACACGTAGTAACAGACGTGCCAGGTGGTGCTGAGCGTCCAGCCGATGGCGAAGGACGCGTTGAGTGCCGGTGCGATGCGCCGGCCTTTGAACAAGATGTAGGCTGGGCCGATGACGCCGAGGATCCTGAGCGCGATTAGGAAAGAGAGATCGACCGACCCACCCTTGAACCAGGGAAGGTAATAGAGGCCGTTGATCAGCATGCCCAGGGCTGACAGGACGATGAACACACGCGGGTCGAGATCGTGCCGTTTTGCGAGGGCAATCGCCTGGTGCAGCCAGAAAAGCAGATACTTGCTAAGAAGTCTTTTCACCACGTAACTCGCTATTCTTGGGATGTTACAGACTTTACTCCATGCGAGAATCGTGGTCAAGGCGAACTGAGATCTACGCATGAGACGATTATCCCAGGGCGCGAGCAAACGCGTGTCCTTGTTGGTATGATCACGGCATGAGCAAAAGTGATCTCGATCGGTCTCGCCTGCTTGCCATCGGCGAGGCGCTACTCGCTGCCGCAATCTGGTCGTCATCGTTTGTCGGCGTGAAGATCATGCTTTCCTATACCGGACCGTTCACCGCCGGGGGCGTGCGTTTCTTCATTGCCTTTCTGTTGCTCGCCCCGTTCCTGTTGATGAGACGACGCCGGCGCCCTTCCCTTACCAGGAGAGAGTGGTTTCACCTTTCTACGATGGGCATATGCCAGTACACAATCGGAAATGCCGCCATGTTCTCCGCGTTGAAGACAATATCCGCGACAAGCGGCTCGCTAGCGCTCTCTTTCGTGCCGATTCCTATACTTGTGCTGAGCGCTATCCTGCTCGGGGAGCGTCCTCGCGTGGTGCAGTTCGTCGGGATCGCCGCTGCCATCGGTGGAAGCGTCCTGTTCTTCTCTCCGTCGGTCGATGCTCAGAGCCCGCGTGCGTTTGTTGAACTTGCGATCACGGTTCTCAGCTTTACCGTGTTTCCTGTTTTCGGCCGGCGGTTCGCTCGCTCGCGCTCGCTCGACAACGTCACCCTCACCGCCGTTCCCCTGGGTATCGGTGGAGGCGCGTTGCTCGCGTCCGCTATGCTGATCGAGGGCCCACCACACATGCCGGTGGGTGTATGGGGAATAATGATGGGAATGGCGATTGTCAATACCGTCATCGCCTACCTGCTATACAACCACGCCTTGCAGCACCTCACCGCGGTGCAGGTAAACGTATTGATCAACTTGTCGCCGTTGGGGACTGCTCTCATCGCCTGGGGGACGCTCGGCGAGCGGCTCATGTCACTTCAGATGGTGGCGATGTTCATGATCATAGCCGGGGCAACCCTCGCCCAATGGCGGTCCCCTTTTCTAAACCCACAACAGCGTTGAAACCGGCAAGTGTCGGGCCTAACATTGATTTCGAGGTGACGAATGTGAACGATCAACGTGCGTTGCTCGTGATCGATATGCAGCGAGGATTCCTTGAGGATGGCTATCCGCTGTTCTGTGGCGAGGCGGCACAGCGGGTCATACCCGTGGTACAACAGTGGGTCGAGAAGGCTTTGGATGAGGGGACACCGGTCTTCTTTACGGTGGATGCGCACGCGCCCGACGACCGGGAGTTCGTTCTCTTTCCGCCTCATTGCATTCGTGGCACGGCCGAGGCGCAGATCATCCCCGAACTCGCAGCCTACGCCGAGAGATCGACCCGGATTGATACGACGACCTACAGCGCGTTCTTTGACACCGACCTCGATGATCGGCTGCGGGGCCTGGGCGTGGCGCAGGTAGTCCTCGTTGGGGTCTGCACTGATATCTGTGTACTGCACACCGCGATCGATGCGTATCACCGCAGCTATGACATTGAGGTTGTCGCCGATGGTGTTGCATCGTTCGATGATGACGCCCACGAATTTGCGTTGCGCCACATGCAGGCCGTCCTCGGGGCACGGATTACGAGGAGGACAGGATGAGCAGGAACGGCAGGTTCTCCCCCGGTGAGCGGATCTTGTCCGGCGAGACAGCAGACGTCTATTTCCTTAATACAAAGCGGATTCTCGAAGCGGAAGGGATCAACCCGGTAGTGACCATGGAGGTCTTCCCTTCTCGAGACGGGATCATCTGCGGGATGAAGGAGGTGACCGCTCTGCTCGCGCAGGCCCTTCCCCAGGATGGGGCGGTCTGGACCCTCCCGGAAGGCGCAACGATGGCGAAGCGCGAGGTTGTCCTCCGCATCCGGGCTGCCTACCAGACGTTTGCAATCTACGAGACGGCGATCCTGGGGATCTTGGCCCAGGAGTGCGGCTGGGCGACCGCGGCGCGTGCATGCGTTGACGTGGCCGGGGAGACGCCGGTGATTCACTTCGGCGCCCGGCATGTTCACCCCGATGTCTCCGCACGATTGGAATATGCAGCGGTCGTTGGCGGGTGCACGGGGTGTGCCACACCGATCGGCGCGGCCTTGGCCGGGGTCGATCCCTCGGGCACAATTCCGCACGCACTCATCCTCTGCTTGGGGGACACAGTGAGAGCGGTAGAGGTGTTCGATCGACACATCGATCCAACTATTCGGCGGATTGCCCTCGTAGACACGTTCAAAGACGAAGCCGAGGAGAGCTTGCGCGTGGCACAGGCTCTTGGTGACCGGCTGTGGGGAGTGCGCCTTGACACCCCGGCTGAGCGAGGGCGAGTTACACCCGAGCTTGTGCACGAGGTGCGGGCGCGGCTCGATCAGGCCGGGTTCCCACATGTGCGAATCGTCGTGAGCGGCGGCGTGGATCCGGAGAGGATAGCGCTGTTCCGCGATCAGCGGGCGCCGGTCGATGCCTTTGGAATCGGAAGCGCGATCTCGCGGGCTGCCCCGATCGACTTCACGGCAGACATCAAGGAGGTAGAAGGCCGGGCGATCGCAAAACGGGGGCGGATTCCCGGGCTCACACGCAACTCGCGCTTGGAGCGGATCCTCTAGCCCGTCCGTGGTCGACCGTGACGAGGGGCCGACGATGTCAAATAACGATCGATTGAATGAAAAGCTCTCGGAGATCCCCACCTCCCCGGGCGTCTATCTGATGAAGGACGCGAACGGTAAGGTGATCTACGTGGGCAAGGCGGTTGTGCTCCGGAACCGCGTCCGCTCATACTTCCACTCCCCGAAAGGACAACCGCGCCGGACGAGGCGACTCGTGTACGAAATCGCCGATATCGAGGTGATCCAGACCGCGACCGAGTCGGAGGCATTCATCCTTGAAGAGAGTCTGATCAAGCGGTTTCAGCCGCGGTTCAATGTTCGTCTGCGCGACGACAAGCGCTATCCCTATCTCAAGATCACCAACGAGCCGTTCCCGCGCGTGATGATCGTGCGACGGCGAAAGCAAGACGGTGCCCGCTACTTTGGCCCGTACACGAACGCAAAATCGATGCGTGCAACGATGAAGCTGGCCCAGAAGCTGTTCCCCATTCGTACCTGCACCCTCGATCTACCGCTTAAGAAGTCGCGGCGTCCGTGTTTGGACTACCACATCGGCCGCTGTCTCGGCCCGTGCGCCGGACTGGTGGATGAGGCGGAATATGGGGTTGCCGTCGATCAAGCAGCCATGCTCCTGGACGGCCGCCTCAGCGGCCTAATGCGGCAGTTGCGCGATCAGATGGACGTTGCCTCCGAGGAGGAAAACTTTGAGCAAGCAGCGCGATTGCGCGATCAATTGGGGGCGTTGGCGAACGCACTCGAGCGGCAATCGGTGTCGCTGTCGCAGACGATCGACCTCGACGCGATCGGAATTGCGATCGAAGACGACCGCGCCTGTGCCGAAGTGTTCCGCATCCGCGACGGACGATTGAGCGGCCGCGGCACGTATCACCTGCGCGCGCCGGACGATCCGAGCGTTGCCGAAGTCTTATCGGCGTTCATCCCTCAGTACTACAACGAGGCGACCGTGATCCCGCGGGAGGTTCTCATCCCCATCGATGTCGATGAACAGGCACAGATCGGTGATTGGCTCACATCGCTTGCCGGTCGTCGCGTATATCTCAAGGTCCCACAGCGGGGTGAGAAACGCCGGCTGGTAGAACTTGCAGGTGAGAACGCGCGCTATTCACTGAAGCGAGAGCAAAAAGAGGCATCGGTGCATGAAGAGTCGACGGTCGCGGTGAGTGAGCTCGCCGCCGCCCTCTCGCTCTCAACTTTCCCTCAGCGGATAGAGGCGTTCGACATCTCCAACACACAGGGTGGAGAGGCGACGGGATCGATGGTCGTGTTCGAGAACGGACGCCCTCGCCGCGATGCCTATCGCAGGTTCAAGGTCCACTTGGATGAAGGACCGAATGACTATGCGATGATGGCCGAGGTGTTGCGACGTCGTTTTCGGCGTGGCCTTTCAGAGATAAACGATCCGGCGATCACGCACGGCAAGTTCTCGGAACTGCCGGACCTGCTGCTCGTCGACGGCGGCAAAGGCCAGTTGAACGTGGCTACGCAGGTCCTTTCCGAACTGCAATTGGATGAGATCGAGGCGATCGGGCTCGCCAAACGGCACGAGGAGGTCTATCGTCCGGGGGAGTCCGAGGCGCTCCTCCTATCGCCGGAGAGCAAGCCTCTCTTGCTGTTGCGCCAGATACGTGATGAAGCGCACCGGTTCGCTATCACCTACCATCGCCGATTGCGCAGCCGGCGCACGTTGAGTTCGATACTCGATTCGATTCCGGGTGTCGGATCCAAGAGAAAGTCAGCGCTCATCCGGCATTTCGGGTCGTTAGATAGGTTGCGAAAAGCGGATGTGGACGAGATCGCGGCACTGCCCGAGATCTCCGAAGCGTTGGCTCGTAAGATTGTCTCGTATCTTGGTGGCTAGGGCGCGTCGACGCGTTCTAGCATTCGGTGCATGAGTCGTCTTTGCGAGGAGGCGCGGTTATTCGGATCGCACCACTAGCACCGGGCATTTCGTTGCTTCCAATACTCGTTCGGTAACAGAGCCGATGAGGATGCGGCGCGGTCCCCGTTGTCCCACTTTGCCGATCAGGATCAGATCGACGCTCTCTTCCTCGGCAAGATCGACGATGACGCGATGCGGTTTCCCTTCCTTGATGATACCGGTGAATTCAACTCCTTCCTGCTCGGCCAATTCCTCGACGTAATGTAGGCAGTTCTCGCCTTCACGGCGCAGATTCTGGCGCACCTTTTCCGGTTCCTTGCCTCCGATGTGTCCGACGGAATTCACCGTCCGCTCGTCGATTACATACAGCGATACGATCTTCGCTCCATAGGCCTTTGCCAGGTGGATCCCATACTCGCCCACCCGCATGGAATAGCTCGATCCATCGATTGGAATCAGTATCTTGTTGAAGGGTCGATCCATGTCATCCTCCCTCTTTGCTTCGGCTCTTGAGGAGCTTCATCTGGAAGATCGTCTCCCGTTCCGATTCCTCCAGACGACCCTCGATGTAGGATATCGTATCTTCATATTGTGGGATAAATATGTTTTCGAGCGCGTTCACCCGCCGCTGCGTCTTCTTCAGTTCTACTGCCAGGTGCCACGCCGCCCGTTCCGTCTCGGCAAGGCGTAGAATCCGCTCCAGTACTCCGTGGAACCGGCGCAGCGCTTCGTCGAGCGCGTACGAGGTCCCCAGCAGGCCGTACTGCGGCTCGAGCTTGAGGATCTTACGCTCCATCAACGGTATCGGGACGCCCATCACCGAGCGTTCGTTGAGACTTATGTGTGCTTCGGCCTCGCAAGCAAGTGCCGCGCGCTCGACCTGTTCGGCGCCGAGTGTCTCTATCGCCTCCACCAACACACGAAACGCTGACACGAGCTGTTCGTTTATCTGCTCTCGGAACGACTCCGCGTCGTCGATTATGTTGAGAAGCTCGCTTACGAGCACCTCTCGTTTTTCTTCCAACAGGTCGTAGCCGTTGCGGGCGACGGACAGCTGTTCCTTCAGCTCGAGCAGGTTCGCCTTGGTCGGTGGAACATCCAGGATCGTCATATCACTCGGATTCGTAGTACTTCTCGATCTGATCCTTCTTCAGCCGGTTGAGTTCCTCCGGTGGAAGAAGCGCACGGGTCTTGTCTTCCAGATCGAGGGGATCCTCGATCGCGTGATCTTCGTCTCGCTGGGTCAGGAACTGCTGTTCGGAGGACTTGGCGGTCGCGTAGTACTTCTCGATTTGGCTCTTCTTCAGCCGGTTGAGTTCGTCCATCGGCAGAAGTCCAAGCGCCCTCCAGCCAAGATCGAGCGTCTCCTCGATCGTGCGGTCTTCTTCTCCCTGATTAAGGAACTCCTGTTCGAAGAACTCGCCGAACGCCAAGTATTTCTTGTCCACTTCCGACAGCTCTTCCTCTCCGATGATGGAGGCGATGTTCCTGATCTGCTGGACACGGGCGTAGCTCCCGTACAACTGATTCGCCAGGTTGGGATGGTCGTCGCGAGTGAATCCCTCGCCGATTCCGTCCTTCATCAGCCGTGACAGCGAGGGGAGGACGGCGATCGGGGGTGAGATTCCCTGACGATTCAGCTTGGGATCGAGCACGATCTGGCCTTCGGTGATGTATCCGGTAAGGTCGGGGACCGGGTGGGTGATGTCGTTGTTCGGCATGCTGACGATTGGAATCTGGGTGATCGATCCGTCCGATCCCTCGACCCGGCCGGTTCGTTCGTACAGAGAGGCAAGATCGCTGTATAGGTATCCGGGATACCCCTTGCGCGTGGGCACATCGCCTCGCGCGCTCGCTACCTCGCGCAGCGCCTCGCAATAGTTGGTCATGTCCGTCATGATGACCAACACGTGCTTGTCGCGCTCGAAGGCGAGGTATTCTGCGACGGTCAGCGCCACCCGCGGCGTGATCGTACGCTCGATCGATGGGTCATCGGCGAGATTGAGGAACATCACTACATTCTCCAATGCACCGCTCTCGCGGAACGTCTCCTCGAAGTACGTTGCCTCATCGTGTTTCACTCCCATGGCGGCGAACACGATCACGAACTCGGACTCCTCACCCGGGATCGTCGCTTGGCGTACGATCTGGGCGGCGAGCCGGTTGTGCGGCAGGCCGCTCGAGGAGAAGATGGGCACCTTCTGCCCGCGGATGAGCGTGTTCATCCCGTCGATCGCCGATATTCCCGTTTGAATGAAGTTCTCCGGGTAGACGCGGCTCACCGGGTTGATCGCGGCGCCATTGATGTCGCGCTCTTCCCCGCTGATCGGCGGTGGCGCGCCGTCCAGCGGCCGGCCGGTTCCGTCAAACACCCGCCCCAGCATCTCTTCCGAGACCTTTACCATCAGCGGCTGGCCGGTGAATCCGACCTTTGTTCCGCTCACCGAGAAGTCACTTGTTCCCTCGAATACCTGGATGGCGATCGTGTCGCCATCGATGATCAGTACCCGGCCGCGGCGAACCTCTCCAAACGGGGTGACCAGCTCCGCGATCTCCCCGTAACCCACTCCCGTAACCCCGGTCACAAAGACCAGCGGGCCACTGACCTGTGAAATTCCTAGATGTATACGGCGTCCGCTTGCGACCATCCTCATCCCCTCGTCTTAGCCTTGGGCATGCCCTGCGCCAGCTGATCGAATTCCTGGCCCAACTCCTGCTCGATCGCATCGAGCTGATCGAGTTTGTCATCTGGAACCTCATGCTTCATCGTGAGAAGCTTCGGGTTCACCTTCATCTGCTGAATCCGGTAGATGGGGAGTCCGTCTTCGACAAGTCGGTGCGCTTGATTTTCGTACTTCACCATCAGTTCAAGCATCTTGAGCTCTTTTTCCGGGGTGGTGTAGCGGTCGATCTCGTCCATAGCGTTCTGCTGCAGGAACCCTTCCTTGATCATGCCTGCCACGTGCAGGATCAGACGTTGGTCGCTCGGTAGCGCGTCTGGACCGATGATCTGGACAATCTTCTGCAGTTCGTTCTCCCGTGCAAGGATGGAAAGCGCCTGTTGGCGGAGTTTGCGCCAATCGACTTTCTTTTCGGTCTTCCACCATTCCGCCATCTCATCGATGTACTCGCTGTAGGTATCGATCCAGGAGATGGAGGGGAAATGGCGGGCGAACGCGAGCCGCTTGTCCAGCGCCCAGAACGTGCGGATAAAGCGCTTCGTGTTCTGGGTCACCGGCTCAGTAAAGTCTCCGCCCGGAGGAGAGACCGCGCCGATGATGGTGATCGATCCTTGCTGATCGGGGCCTACCGTGCCGTATCCCGCGCGCTCGTAGAATTCAGCCAGCCGCGCGGG
>CAZBSW010000024.1:0-12710 GCA_964494835.1 uncultured Thermotogae bacterium | reverse complement strand
CACCCACCTTTCGTTTACCGGCGATCACACCACGCCGATAGACTACGGGGATCACACGGCTGAGCCAGTGCCGGTTCTGTTCGCCGGACCGAATGTGTGTTCTGACCGAACGACAACGTTCGGCGAGAGAGAGGCAGCAAACGGAGGACTGTGTCGTTTCAGCGGTCGAATCCTCCCCATGTTGTTCAACTACAACAATTGGGCCCCCAAGTTCGGCTCATAGCACCGCTTCCTCTTACGGCGGAGAGGAAGAGCCGGCGCAGAAGAAGCGATGCTCTTACGATCGATACAAGAACACCGTGAGCGATTCCCTGCCACGCTTTCGATCCTCACGTGAGAGGCGCTGTTGCTTAATTTTCTATGCGGTTGTAACGACTTCCTCCCGCGGGGAAAATGGCGCAAGTTCTGAGATCTCATGTGCAAACGATGCGATTGCTCGTTGGAGACCGGGGAGACTCTGATCGGTGAGCCGTTCGAGACGGAGACGATTCGGTTCAATCCCCAATTGCTCAATAACCTTCTTGAGCAGGCGCACGCGACGGTCCGTCTTTGTGTTTCCGGAAACGAAGTGACAATCGCCCGGCGGGCAAGCGGCGATCAGTACACCATCAGCTCCTTTGGAGAAGGCATCCAGCACGTGTGTCGCCTCGATGCGGCTCGAACACATCGTTGGAATAATCTGAAGCGTGGGATAACTCGTCCCACCGGCTATGGCTTCTCGATCGACTTCGCCGTGTGTCGCCCAGTTACAGCAAAAGACGACTAGTTTAGGTTGTGTATTGTACATAGTCTTTCCTCCTGGATGATCTCCTGTGCGATCGCAGGGATCATGCGCTCTATCTCTTCGGTACACCCTTCCTGAAAAGTACTGTTGTCAGCGATCTCGATAGCGTAGATTCTTACCACGGCGGGCATGTCATACCCCATCCCTTCGCCGAGGAGTAAGGTAGTAGCGATGTTCATCCCGTGCGACGGGGTGAGATCCATGCTTGATGACAGATCACTTACTTGCAGCTTGTAGACATCGCCCGGGACACCGCCGGCCGTCTTTATCGAATCGATGATTATAAGCCGGTCGTAACCAACGATGTGATCGAGGATCGCGATACCCACTCCGCTCTCCTCCGCCACATCCAGAGCCTCATTGCGCCCTTTGATTTCCTGCGCAACTCTGATTCCGACCCCGTCATCGCTCAAGATGAGGTTTCCAATCCCCAGCACGATCGTTTTCATCTTTTCCGAATGGCCTCTCGCTCACAGTCTCCGTCTGCGTATAATCAGCCCAGGTGGTTCACACGGTCACGAGCTGTGCATAGGCATCTTCCACTGCTTCTTCCAGTCCATCGGTGATCTTGACCGCACCGGATGGGCAACTAGAGACGCACATACCGCAACGTTTGCAGCGAAGCTCATCGCGAATGGCGACGCGTCCCGTTTCCGTCCTCTCCAGCTTGGCGGCATCGTACGGGCATACGGTGACGCAAATACCACATCCGCTGCAGCGCTCTTCGTTTACCTCAATCTCGGGAAGTTCCGGCCTCAGTTGCAGCACCACGCAGGCTTTGCAACTCATACACGGGCCGCAGTAGAGACATCGTGTCGCCTCTCTGATCGCCTCCTCCGGTGTAAAGCCTTCCTCAAACGGCTCGAAATTAAGCCTCTCGGCCGCTGGCTTCCATCGCGGTTCCGGCTGTGGCTTATAATCGGAAAGCCTGGGTATGGGAGACCCTTCGTATTCCTTCTTCCGGTCTGACGCGGTGTCTTCCCCGGTTAGATACAGATCGATCGACTCCGCTGCCACCGCTCCTTCTTGCATTGCCTCGGTAGCGAATCCGGGCCGACGGGTATCGCCGCCCAGGAATACCCGTGGGGTGCGTTCACTCTGGAGTGTAATCGGATCGGCATCCAAACGACCGCGTTCGCTCAACAGACCGAACTGCTCGAACAACGTTCGCTCCGGTCCTTGACCGATTGATACGAGGAGAATGTCACCGTTGAGACGCTTGATATCATCGCGATCGAATTCCGGTTGAAAGCGGCCGTGTTCATCGAAGACCGAGGTGCAGCGGGGGCATTCTATCCCTTTAAACTTACCGTTCTCACCGATCACCTTGAATACGCCACGGCCGTATACAATTTCTATCTGTTCTTCGCTTGCGCCTTCTACTTCCTCTTCATCGGCCGGAATCCCGTCTCTGGAATTCTTATCTTTGCTCTCAAGGCAGACGAGCGACACCTTTCCTCCCAGGCGTTGGGCGACACGGGCGGTATCGAAGGCAACGTTACCACCGCCGATCACCAACACCCGCTTTCCTTGAAACAGGTGGGGCTTTCCTTGATTGACATCTGCCAGCAGATCTAGGCCGAACATAACGCCATCAAGATCAGTACCCTCAACACGGTCTCTGCCGAAGGTGAGGGGGCGAGGTACGGGCGTGCCTGTGGCAATGAACAACACATTATAGCCTTCGGCCTTGAGTGCCTCCAAGTCTCTCCCATTCTCTCCGATCGCGATGTTGAGACGGACGTCCACGTGCGCGATGCGCACTAGGTTGTTGATCGAGGCATGAAGCACGGTTCGTGGCAGGCGATATCGCGGGATAAGGTTCAATGCGCCTCCAAGTTCAGAGCTACGCTCGAACAACGTGACCTTGTATCCCCGCTTACTGAGCGAATAGGCGGCCATCAACCCTGCCGGTCCACCGCCGACGACGGCGACCTTGTCTTTGGTCGGTTCTGGTAGCGCTGGTTTGTCGGACAGAGCTTTTAAATAATGATCAGCGACAAACCGAACCAGCAGGCGTCTCCTTACAGATCCGGTCTCATCTTTATAGTTGCACCCTTGTTCGCACAGCCCGCAGATGTAGCCCGCGATAGGGAACAGCGGATTCTTCTCGTACAGCTTGTCGCCGATCTTGTTGATCTGTCGAACCGCCTTCTTGCCGTCGAAGGAGAGCTGTGAAAGAAGGACGTGGTTGCGCTGAATATCTACACCCAGCGGACAAGCCACTTGACACGGTGCTGAGAATACCTTTCCGTTGGTTTTATCGACCAGTTCCTGAACCCGTTCTCGTTCAAGTTGCGAAAGCATCCTTTTCCCCCTTACTCCTCTTCATACATGCGCGGTTGCGTGTTGCATCTGTCCTTCCGCAAACGCTTGATCAGTTCTCCGTCAGGGCCGTACACCTTTACATCCAACGGCATCCCGCCCGGAAGCGAATGGGTCGCGCAGGCGTGGCACGGATCATACGCCCTGAACGCCATTTCAATCATGTTGAGGATTCCGTCGGGCACTTCACCGTTCTTAATCAGCGACTTGGCGGCTCCTTCGATCGACATGTTGATTGCGGCCGAGTTGTTCTGAGTGGCGACGATCAGATTGACATCGGTGAGGATACCGTCTTCGTCCGTCTTGTAATGGTGAATCAGCGTTCCACGCGGTGCCTCGACCACCCCGACGCCTTCGCGCGGCTTTTCCGTCGGAAGATTGACGATATCCTCGGATGTGATCTCATGATCTAACGCCAGTTCCAACAGCCGCTCCGACGCGTACAGCGCCTCGATCAGTCGCGCCCAGTGATAGGCGAGTGTGTTGTGAACCGGCTTTCCTCCCAGGACGGAGAACATCTTCTCGTATGCTTGTTGCGCGAGAGGTGTCGCCATTCCATCGGCGACGTTCAGGCGCGCCAACGGAGCGACGCGGAACACGCCGCTTCCTTCTCCATCGATGAATCCCTTCCAGCCGACCTTCTTCAGGTAGGAAAATTTCACGTACGTCCAAGGCTCCACATGTTCTTGAATGTGATCGAGATAATCCTGCGCCTTGAACTTGGCAAACTCCTTCCCGTCCGGATCGACGACGCGGATGAGACCGTCGTAGAAATTCACTTTGTTGTCCTCGTCGACCATGCCCATGTAGTAGGTGCGGTGCCGGTAGACATTGCCGGTGATCAGATCGACGTATTCTTTGTTCTTCAGCACGATATCTTCAAACAATGTAAGGGCGAATCGGCAGAAATCAACCGCGTATTCGCCGGCATCGATGATCGTCTTTTGCTCCTCGTCATCGATTCCCTTGGAGACACCGCCGGGGAGCCCGACGCTGGGCATGATCGGTTTTCCGCCGATGATTCGCAGCACGTTTCGCAGACGCTTGCGCACCTCGATTACCTTGCTTGCGGTGTCTATGCCGACCTTATCAATGACTCCGAGGATATTCCTCGTTTCCGCTCCTGCCTGTGGCCCGACCACAAAGTCGGGACCACCGAGGAAGAAGAAATGAAGGAGATGATCTTCTGCCTGAAAGGCTGTGTACATTAATTCTCTGATCTTCTTCGCCGTGCGAGTTGGCTCGACATTGAATAGGTCATCGAGCGCCTTGGTGGCCGCCATGTGGTGCGCTGTCGGGCACACGCCGCAGATCATGGTCGTGATGCGTGGCATCTCCTCTGCAGCGCGGCCAACCGAGAACTGTTCAAACCCACGCAGCTCAGGCACTTGCAGGTAGGCCTTCTCGCAGCCTCCCCCGTCATTCATGAAGATCTCGATCTTACCGTGTCCCTCAAGTCGAGTGATCGGGTCGATGGTTATCTTTCTCATTTTTGTCCTTCTAGACCATGCATCCTCTTTCGCTTAAGCAAGGACACAGGCAGGCTGTAACGGTAGAAGGTTCCGGCCGGATCGGCGATTCGGTCGATCAAACGCTGCACCTGCTCATCATTCATTTCATCCTCTCCGTCGACTCCCAGGATCGACGCGACCATGGAAAGCATTCTCGCCCCTTGTTCTCCGGCATCGGAGACCGGGCCGAAACAGCCGCGACACGGCTGGTTGGCGCGAATGCATGTTTCCCCGCACCCGGACCGGGTGGCCGGACCGGCGCAGATCAACCCTTGTGCGAGGAAACATGTCTCTGGATCAATCTTGATCTCCCACGGCCGCTTCACGTCGTTCACCGAGAGCTTCTCGGGCTTAGAATCAGCGCGCGGGCACGCATCGCACAAGGCCTTTGAAGGAGCGAGCACAGCACCCTTTTCAGGTAAGTTCCCGGTGAGGATGGCGTCCACTGCGCCCTGTATCAGATCGGGCGGTGGCGGGCATCCGGGAAGGTAGTAATCCACATCGATTGTCTGATCGAGTGTTTGTACAGTGTCATAGAATGCGGGCAGAGTCAGATCGCCCTCCGGCATCTGCGTCCTCTGTTGCAGGCGAGTCCCCGCGGAGCCGTCCAGACTGGGACTCCTTGTGTACGCGGTCTCAAAGATCGCGCCTCTGGAGTAGAAATTGCCCAAACCGGGTATGCCGCCCAGATGAGCACACGCGCCAAAGGCAACGATCAACCGTGACTTTCGCCTTAAGAGCTCCACCATCTCGCGCTGCTCATCCAATCTGACTGCCCCGTTGACGAAACTGACCGCGATTTCTTTGTCGTCCATGGCTTCGACATGCTTGCGTTTGAAGTCGAGCGCCACCGGCCACAGCACGATATCCACCGCATCAGCCACTTTTAGCAAGGCCTCGTTGAGGTCAACGACCGCCTCTTCGCAGCCTCCACACGAGGCGCACCAATAGAATGCTATCTTGGGTTTTGCCACCGTTATTTTCTCCCTTGTCAAGCCGTTGTTGTTCGGCCGGAGATTCTATTGCACGTATTGACCGTCTTCAAGCCACCAAAGATATTCCTTAACAGAAGAGACGCCGGACGGGCGCGGTTATCGGCTCCAAGAAACATATGATTCGGCTGTATGAAAAACCTGGGCTGCTTGCCCATTCCAACCCATCGTTCTCGCTCGCCGGGAGTGGCGAACTTTCCACCAACCCCGGGCAGCAAAGCGCAACAACACGGTGATGCCGGTGGCGGCCACCTGGTCTACCGACATCTCGTGGGAAAAGTCACGGCTGAATTGATCGATGCCGGTACCACACCAGGAAACTACATCTGCCAGATAAGGGACCGTGCCCCTCAATATATGTTCATCATAGATGCCATCGATTTCGGAGCGCCGGCGGGCACAATCGCCGTATTTGAACAGGAAGAGATGAATCCCGTGACCGCTTCCACACATGCGCTTTCCCCTCGCTTGTTTGTCGAAACAGTCTGTCGTAACACAGGAACAATTGCATATTTCATCGGCATTCAGCCCGCACAAACGGAGTTAGGACATGCTGTGTCTCCTGAGGTGAGCGAAGCCGCGCACTGGCTTGTCCGCGCCCTCACCTCCACATTCGTAACTACCTGAAGACAGGAACGTTTCCTCTCGTCACTTCACATCGACAGTGTATTTAATAGAATCAGTGTTCCCGTCGTTATCGGTGATCGTGAGGGTAACATCGTAAGTTCCGGAGGCGGGAAATATCGTCTCGGCCGTAACGCCGGTGGCATCTGCCTTGCCATCGCTGTCGAAATCCCAATCATAGCCGACTACCTCGCCGTCGAAATCGAATGAATCAGACGCATCGAACGATACCGTCACCCCTGCCGACGGGTACATGGGAGTAAAGGTGAAGTCCGCAGTCGGCGGCTGGAAAGTGATTATTATCTGCTTCGGCTTGATGTAGCCGCCGATTTCAACGACAGGCGAAGTATCGGCGCCCACCTTCAACGTTATTTCCTTGTCAGTGGTGAATACGAATCGCGCGGGAAGACTCGTCGGATCGATCGACACTGTGTACATCGTTGGGAGAACGTCAGTGAATCTGAAACTGCCGTTCATATCGGTGTACGCGGCGGTGGTCTCTCCGGACGGATCGGTAAGCATGATCCGCAACTGCCCAAATCCGCCCTCGTCATTATCATGGATTCCATCTTTGTTGGCATCATCGAATAACACACCGCTCAATACAGTCACCGGAGTAAGGGGTAGGTCGACCTGTACCGTTTCCCCAGCTGCAAGCTCGACGGTCGGCTCTGATGACAGTCGCGCGGTCAATGGCAGCCCGCCGGCTGAGATGGTGTACGTCCCCGGGGAGAACGGCGGGAACCGGAACCATCCGTCCTTGTCCGTAGCGGCAGCGCTTCTGTCCGTTTTCACCACCGCATCAGTCACGGGAGTGTCACCGGACGTTAATGCTCCGTCGCCGTCCCGATCAATGAATATGTGTCCCTCGATCCTGCCCTTCGTCACAAGAAACGGCAACGGCAGAACAAATCGCCAATCGAATACCATCACCCAGCTAAACGTTGCTGGTGACGTATCCGCACGGTCCCACCCGATGTTTGTCATCAACTGTAGACTGAGATTATCGATTATCTCGACGATCGCCCTGGCCGACAGAGTGAATTCATCCACATCGTTTGTCAAGCCAATTGTTGCCGAATGTAGCGAGCTATTCGAGCGGAACCGGAATGATACCGTAGTCCCGCCTGAGATAAGTTCATCCGTATCAAGATCCTGGATCTTCTCATGCACGAGTGTGAGAAAGAGGTCGATATCATCGAGTGACAGACCGCCTCCTTCGCTAAATGTGAGTGTTCGATACGATATCGCGGTCACGTGATCGATCTGATCCCTCACCTTGCCGGATAACGAGTACTGAAAAGCGTTGCTGGAATCTCCAAGCTGTATGAGCAACAGTCGGCTTACGTCATTCTGTACTGTGAGATCGGTGTTGCGGGTCCAGTCGAACTGCACAGTTGCGTTGATCGTCGGGCCGTCGGTGAACGGCGTAGCAGATACGTTGAGCCCCAGGTTGTCGTCGATTGTCGTCGGAAGAGTCGGGTCATGGCTCGTGTTATCGCAGTCATGTCTAACTGACGCGGCGAGCGAAAAATCATCATGCCGAAGGCGTTGGGAGAGTAAGAGACCGGCGGAATCGCTTCTTAGACCAGGGAAATATGAACCGATGGAGAATACCTCTCCACTTAGGAAGTATGCTATCGTGTCGATCTTCGTGTTGAAGAAAAAGGCGCGACTGGTTAGATCCTGCTCTAAGCCGAGAGCACCTTCAATGCGTAATGTCCAATCCTTGATCGGCTCCGCCGCCGCAGTCAGACTCCATACGGCTTCGGTTTCATCGACCGTGCGGGCTTCCATGTGCGCTATTCCAAGCTGTGCTGCTTGCGGGCCAACGGCGAAATATAGACCCACACGCGTTTCATCGTCCATGCCACCACCGATGAATGCGAGTCGGTAGTCGCTCGCATCGTAAAGAACGCTTCCCCCCTGACAGTAAACATACAACAGATCGGTCAACCGCCGCGATACATTTCCGATCGTGAAAGTGGCCGGTGACAATCGGTAGGAGGCAGCAAACGATCCCACGGAGAGCGACTCGGGCCCGAATATCGGCACGAGGCGCATGTACAATGAGAAATAGCCGGTAAGGACACCACCAGATACGGAGAGCGTAAGGTCACTGTCGAACTCATCCGTGAACACATCCTGTCCAATGGACAAGCGCAACCGAGCCGGGAGCTCTTCCATCAGCGTTCCTCCGACAGCCTGTGGCGAGGGAGGCAGTATGGTTGTGAATAGTGTTTTTTCGTTTTTCACGCCAGGATATAGTGCAGAAGAGACGGAGAACGATAGAATATCTCGCCCCGAGGCGGCATTGGCCGGTACCTGAATTGTCACCGCGACCGTTGCCTTCTCCTGTGGTACCAGATTCAGCGAAGCGTCGGAGACAGTTACGACGAAACGCCGGGATGAACTCGCTGTTATGTCGATCATATCTTGAATATTGCCCCGATTGATGACGATCACGTCATACGTGACCCGTCCTCCGGGTGGCACACTCTGTGCATCGGGCATGATCAAATCGATCTCATTCGTCGGACTAACGGTAGTACTTGCGGTCGCCGAAGCGCTCGCTGTCGGATCGCTTTGCGATGTTGCCACGAGCGTGATCTTGTACGTCCCTGCCATCTCGCCGGGAGGGACGGTGACCGTTACAAACAAGGTCCCCTCTTCGCCGGCAGAGAGTGACGTCTCCGTCGGCGCCCCCAGTATCCCCCAGCCTGGAGGAATTGTGAACGCGATATCGACTGTATCTGCGGTTGTCGCATCATTGACAACCGAAAACACGTGTGTGGCAAACTCACCCGGGGCCGCCTCCTGCGTAGAGGAAAGGACGCTCACCGTGATCTTGCTCCACACACAGGTCGAAAGCCCAAATAAAAGGAAGGCTGACAACAATAACGTCAGCCATGTCCGCAAACCTGTCCTCATAACAGGAACTAGGTTAGAGAGGGACCGAACCGTCCACAAGGACCGGCAAATGCTCAATATGTAACCTTTGTCGGCGTGGTTGGTGATGTACGTTACCTACGACATACTACGCGATGAGAGTTTCTAGATCACGTCCCAAATATCCGATCTCCAGCATCGCCGAGACCCGGCAGGATGTATCCATGTTCATTCAGCTCGCGATCGAGCGCGGCGGTATAGATAGGCACATCAGGATGGGCGCGCGACAGTGCGTCGACCCCTTCAGGGGATGCTACTAGGCAGAGGAATTGGAGCTTCTTCGCACCTTCCCGCTTGAGGATATCGATACCGACGATTGCGCTCCCGCCGGTGGCGAGCATTGGATCGACGAGAATCACCTGCGCCTCAGGCAGAGTGTGTGGAAACTTAGCGTAATACTCAACCGGCCTTAACGTCTCGGGATCACGGTACAAGCCGATATGTCCGACGGCGGCGGTGGGAATAAGATTAAGCACGCCCGCGAGCATTCCCGTGCCTGCGCGCAGAATTGGCACTAGGACGACCGAAACATCGAGAACGTGTCCCACTGTCTCCTCCAGGGGAGTGGTAACCGTCTCTTCGCGAAGCGGATAATGTCGCGTAATTTCATATACCATGAACGCTGTCAGCTCTTCGAGCAACAGTCTGAAGTTATAGTTCTTGGTGGTGACGTCGCGAAGCAACGTGAGCTTATTCTGAATCAGCGGGTGATCGAGGATGTGGAGATTTGCCATTGCTGCCCTCCTATTGTAGCAACGATACACAACATCGCCCTTTGCATACAAGGGTGGTAAGCGACGCCCCTCGTTTCCCCTAATGTGTTACTATTGGTAAAGCCATTTACAGGAGATGAACACGCTATGCAAGACGGAATCAGTTGGTACAAACATGCCGGTCTACTCAACGACGCACTCGCACATGAGGGCGCGTTTCTCGTCGCCAAAGATAAGAATGGAAGACCGAACGTAATGACAATCGGTTGGGGACAGATCGGCATCATCTGGAGCCGTCCGATGTTCACGGTCCTTGTCCGTCGCTCGCGCTACACTCACACCTGCCTACTCGAGACCGACGCCTTCACAGTCAACGTGCCGGTGCCAGGATCGATGACAAGGGAACTTGCCTTCTGCGGCAGTAAGTCAGGCCGTGATGCCGATAAGGCCGCGGCGTGCGGCCTAACATTCATCGACGGAACGAGCGTTAAGACGCCTGTCATCGACAAATGCTCCCTGTATTATGAATGCAACATCATGCTACGGAAAGAATTGAACGCTTCCGACTTTTCCTCTGAAGAGATACTTGACAAGTTCTATAGCGACGGCGACCACCACATGACTGTCATCGGCGAGATCTTGGCAGCATACACCGCTTGACAAAGAGAGCCAAGACACTGATCCTTGTCCTCATCTTGCACAGGCCACGGTCGGCAATCATTCCCGAGAACCGATCGCGGGCAAGCGGAAGACATTTCGATAAAAGGAATCGATGGACGAGAAAGCCACACTTGTCATTCTGGCAGGCGGAAAATCGACAAGGATGGGATATCCCAAACATCTCATCTCGACTCCCGATGGTACACTCATTGAACATCTTTATGCACGCCTCTCTCCTCGTTTTTCCGAAACGCTTGTTGTCGGAAACGATCTTCCCATACTCAGGCCGCAAATGCATCCGATTGACGATGCCTATTGCGTGCAAAGCCCTCTGGTCGGAATCTACAGCGGCCTCGTTGCTGCCAAGACAGATCTTTGCTTCATCGTCGCGTGCGATATGCCATTCGTGAACCAACATCTTGAATTGCATATCCTTTCCTGTGCGTTTGGTGTCGATGCGGTGGTGCCAATGGTGCGCGGATACTACGAACCGTTATGCGCCGCCTACCGTAAGAGCGTGGTTCCGGTGATTTCCCGCGCATTGGCGCACAATAATCTCAAGGTTACAACTGTCTACGAATACATACGTTTACAAACGATACCTGAATCGGAGATTGAACTTATAGATCCTGAGCTCGATTCTTTTGTTAATCTCAACACCCCACACCAGCTCCATCTTCTCTCGGAGCTCTAGGGGAAGAACCGGTGTTGCCCAAGGCCACTTCCACGGACGCTATCAGGCCTAGCTGAATAAGCTTACGGCCAGCCAGTCCCATAACCCTGAGACCTTGACGGCCATTACCAGTACTGCGGCCACCAACAACGCGCGAATGAAGCGATCTCCTTTCTTGACTGATATAATCGTTCCGATCCACGCTCCGATCCCATTGCCGGCAGCTAGCACCACGCCTGGTAACGGGTCGATCTTACCTGCGACTGCAAACATGGCCAGAGAAGGAACAATGTAGACAGCTATTACGAGGACCTTGGCGCTGTTGATCCGCAGGAGCGACATGCCGGTGATCATCGAGAGAACCGTAATGATGATAAACCCCACCCCAGCTTGAACGAGGCCTCCGTATATACCCACACCGAAGAAAGCTGCACTCAAGACCACCTGACGGGGAACAGTCATGGGCCTCTCCTGGCCCGCGGACTTTCCGGACTTGGCGCGTACCAGCATGAGCGCAAGGATGATCAGCATGATGGCCGTGAGCATGATACGGAAGGCATTATCAGGTATGGTGATCGCAAGACCAGATCCGAGAACGGCGCCAGCAACTGCCGGAACGGCGAGTCTCAGGCCGAAGGCTGGATCGAAGTAGCCTTTCTGTCTGAACTTCGCCATGCTTGCAATGCTTCCCATCATGACGGCTATGCGATTGGTGCCGTTGGCTACCGTCGGAGGCAGACCAAAAAAGATGAGTGCCGGCAAAGTGAGGAGCGAGCCACCTCCAGCCGCCACATTGACAAAGCCCGCCCCCAACCCTGCAACAAAAAGCAGTACGAACTTTACAATCACTGTTTCTCCTTATGGGTGCAGTATGCCCTGATTCCGCGTAGTAGGCAATGCACTCCAGGCGCCGGGCGGTTCCACTGCGATTGCTGCCACCGCGCCCACGATCTCCCCTTCGCCGAAATCGTTGACTTATCTCCTTGCCTTGGAGTTCTACTGTGCAGGCCGGCTGGTTCCGTCTTCAAACCCGGCTTTTCAAACGGGCATCCTCTCACTGCGGTCGTGCTATCCTGCGGGGAATGACTATTGACAAAGACGTCAGCCATGCGCTAGTATGCACACTAGTATACTAGTCGTCATACGATTGACTCCGGGGGGTAGATAATGACGCTCGTAGGAGGAAGAAACGTCCGTACAGAGTACGTGGCAGACAGAGTCAGCCTAGCAGACACCATTTTCGCTGAGATCCGCGAACGGATCGTAACGTGGAAGTACGCGCCCAACGATCTCTTGGTGGAAAAGCGCATTGCCGATGAGTTTGAGGTGAGCCGGACGCCGGTGCGTGAGGCATTGGCGCTCCTGAGTCAAGAAGGGCTCGTTGAGGCCATTCCGCGAGTGGGATATCGGGTTTCTTCGTTCAGTCTTCAGGATGTCCATGAGATCTTCGCCATGAGGATCCTTCTGGAAGGAGAAGCG
>CAZBSW010000023.1:0-12720 GCA_964494835.1 uncultured Thermotogae bacterium | reverse complement strand
GGCCCGTACCGTTGTCGACATCGACGACCGTTCTTATCCCCGGGCTGGGGAAGCCGGCATGCTTGGTCTTTCGCGGAGTCCCAACGGGGTTACCCCATCGATCCTCTAAGCGGAGGTAGGAGGTGACCGGCGCTTTTACGAGAACGTTCGACGGAGCGGTGCAAATCGCCCGCGCTGGCGGCCCCGGCACGATGCGAAGCACTGGCGATTCAGGAAGCTCCTCGAAGCGGGCGGTCGCGATAGGGTCAACGAACGTCTTAAACTCGAAGGTCGCTTCGCAGAAGGTCTGCATCTGCCAACCTGGGGAACCGCCCGACCTCTCGCCGAAGATGACGGTGATAGTCTCCCCGGCAGCCAGGAACCCCCTGTGCACCTTCAGATATAGCGCGCCACTCCACGGACGTATGTATCCCTTCGAATCCCAGCGTGGCTCAATACAGCAATCTCCCGCAGTGCACACGACACAAAAGTTGGGCGCTGTAGGGTCTATAAACTGTGGCAAGCCGAAATCTCCCATCTGGCGAAAGGCAATCATGACGTAGCCGGAGTCGTCAATCGGATGACCGGCGGTGTAGGTGAACGTGATGGTTGTGAGCGACCCGGCAATAACTGGGTCGTTAGGATCAATCCGTGCGTTTCCAATGTCGATGCCCGTCTTCACTGTCGATTAATCCCCCTTGTCGAGCAAGTTGGTCCATTCATGGGCAACCCCACCTCTGGCACCCGGAGGCTTTCCAGATTTCATTCTACGCATCCCAAGGCTTGAAGGCGTTTGGCAATGGCGTCTTTTTCGCATCTGGAGAACGTGTCTGTCGAAGGAGTCACAACAAACAGATGGCGGTTCAGTTCGCGCCGGATGGGAACAAGAATGTCGGCATTACCTTGCTCGAGGATGTTTGCCTGCTCCAAAGGATCATTCTTGAGGTCGCAGTACTCCTCGGTACCTTGCGTGAGATTGCGTATGAATTTCGCGGAGTCACTCCGAAGGGACTGGAGCACACCAGTGCCTCTTAACTCGAAAACGTATTCGGAATACGCCTCTCGGCCCTCAACCAGTCCAAACCGAACATGGGACAACCAGCTTCGGCCGTCAAACTCCATACCGTGGAGATCGATGTGCAACAGGTCGCGTAGGGATGGAACCAGGCCGATTGAGCGCACCATACCACGAACGGTCTTGCCCTGAGGCAAGCCGGGCCCTCTCACAAGCATTGATACCTTGAGATCATGATCGTACATCGTTGTGTGTTGGGGATATATCTTATCGCCGCCGCGCCACGGGCGGATGTTCGCCGAGATTGGTGCCATGGTCACTCATGACTACCAGAATCGTCTGATCGTCGATTCGCAGTCCGGCAGCACTGTCCGTATCAACGCATCCAACGCTTCTCACGTGGACGATTGCCTCCTTCAGCCGCCCCGCGTGGGCGGGGGGTTCGATTATACTTGCGTGTTCGGCCGAGCCGCGGGCTGGGTTTCTCATCTTTCGAGTGGCCCTAACACGAGGGGGGGAGGAAGCGGGCAAGGATTCATGCTGATCAATTGGATGATCTCCTCAGCCCCTTACAGCCGGCTTCGATGCTTTCGCGTATTGTCCGTACTATGAACTCGCAGTGCTCGTCTTCGATGGTATAGGGCGGAAGAATCTCAAAGTGATCTCCTGCGATGCCGTCAATATTGCCTGTAACACCATCCAGCACGAGTAAACCTCTGGCCAATGCTTCGTCAGCAACACGCTCTGCCACCCGGAGATCGGGGGCAAAGGGTTGCTTAGAGTGCCGATCGGCGACGAGCTCGACGCCGATGAATAGCCCCTTGCCACGAACATCTCCAACATAAGGTAGATCCATCAGTGCATCCTGCAAGGAATGAATCAGAGCCTCACCCACATCATTTGCGCGTTGGATTAGGCTGTTCTGCTCGATGTAATCCAGAACTGCCCCACCAACCGCGCAACTCAACGGGTTCCCCCCATATGTATAGCTGTGCTGTACTCGTCCACTACCCTTTGCGAAGGTTTTCCAGACTGGCTCGGAGAGGATCGTTGCAGCCAACGGGCTGTATCCCCCACTGATACCCTTTCCCGCGGTAATAATGTCCGGGCTGACAGCCCAGTGATCAATGCCGAATCGTTTGCCGGTTCTCCCAAAGCCACTCATCACTTCATCGACGATGAGCAAGACATCGTATCGGTTACAGATCTGTCGAATGAGCGGATAGTATTCAGGGGGGGGGACTACGGCCGATATTGTTGTCCCAATGATCGGCTCAGCGAAGAAGCCCGCCACGTTCATCGGTCCAACCTGACGGATGAGCCGTTCCAATTCGAGGGCACATGCTAGATCGCACGCAGGGTAGCTTCTTCCATACGGGCACCGATAGCAGTACGGTGGCTGGATATGAGGAAAGGCACACAGAAGCACTTCGAAGTCTTGTCTCCATTGGGTTCTTCCGCTAAGAGAGAGCGCACCGAGGGTGTTTCCGTGATAGCTCTGCCATCGAGATATAAAGCGACTCTTTCGCTCGTTGCCCCGTTCTCGGTGGTATTGTACCGTGAGTTTGATCGCAGCTTCATTGGCCTCAGCTCCCCCTGAGCAGAAGTGTGTACGAGTCTGTCCCATGCCGCGGGGAGCCCATCGCTGAATACGCTCACCTAATGCCGACCGCGGTTCGGTGTCTATCCGGTGGCCGTAGGCGAATGCGAGGCGGTGTGCCTGGCGTTCGATAGCCGAGAGAACCTCAGGGACTCCATGACCAATGTTGACCACACCAACGCCCCCAATCGCGTCGAGGTATTTTTTCCCGCTTGTGTCTTCCACGAAAACGCCTCGCCCTCTGTGTAGTACCACCTTGTCAGTTGTAAAATCGTGCCCTAACACATACTCTGATCTCTGCATTATTCCTTCTTTTTCTCATTTACCGCACAACCCAGCTGCTTAGTCAGGGCGCGGATATATCTGCGGACCTCTTTCTGCTTGGATGAATTCAATGTGTGGGTCGCGTTTGACAAGAGGCGCTCGACCGTCTGATGGGCTCTCTCCAGCATACTTAGCTCATTCGGCTGTTGCATGTTGAGCAACGGACTGACATAGCGCTCCGAGCTGCGGCAGTGCTGCAACGTGTGACGCGACGTCAGGTACTGGCCCCCAGGTTCGATCGAAGCAATCAAATCCGCTGCGAGGCTTTCCTCATCGACTCTCATGCCTTCGAAGAACCGCTGCGAGATTAGGATCGCTTCATGATCGAGCACGAGCTGCTCCAGCGACATGACTGTGCCGTTGCACAGACTTCCGGCGTTCTTCGAGAAACCCGCACCGGTTGCCATAACAGTAAAGTAGCCCAGCATCTTCTGCAACCCGTTCTGTACGTCGATTGTCGAAGAATTCGTGTCACAGGTTGTGGAAAAGGGGAGTTCATATCTGTTGGCCAGAGCCATGGCAGCGTCCGTAATCAACGAATACTCAACGGATCCAAGACTGAAGGTACCTGTCCGTAGATCCGCGATCGTCGATCCTGAATCGTAGATCAGCGGAGCACCCGGCTTGACAAGTTGCGCCAGGGTCAGCAGGCAGAGTGTTTCCACGTTCTGGAGGAGAACGGTCCCGGCAAGGGTCACAGGAGCCGTCGCGCCTGCTGCAGCACAGGATCCAACAGTAACAACGGCGCCACGCCGTACCCCTTCGCACAAAATGTCCGCGACTTCGGAACCGACGGTGAGAGGAGACGTAGCCGATGCGAACAGGCTCACCGGCGGAACGGGGGCCCTGTTGTCGGAAACGATTTCCGCCAAGTCAAGAAGGGTTCGAGCTTCAAGTAGGTTCTGCGGCGCCAAATACAGGTGTTTATCGGTGTGAAGGACAAGCGCCTCAAGGGCTTTAATCTCTGATATCGGTGGCGGGTACTCAGAAGCTGACACCATCAGGCTTACCGCTTCAATGCCCCGCAGAGCCTGGGCGAGACCTACAAACTTTGACATGTCCTCGGTCAAGGAGCTCCTATATTGACGAGCGCCATAGTCGAGAACATAGAGGCGATGACACGCTGTGGTATGGCACATTCTGCCCAGGCCAAGAGTGTTCGGCTTCCCGTTGGACCCGAAGAGTATGACCTCCTTTGGGCACATGTCGATGCTGCATTCCACTAACTTGTGCGGTAGCCGGACGATCTCGCCCTTGACCGAAGCTCCGCCAGATGCGAACACATCGCGAGCCCTCTTCGACTGAATCCTAAGACCAGTGGAAGACAGGAGGCGGAGTGATTCGGCGTGAATTCGCCCAGCCTGCTCCTCAGTGAGCGTTCCGAGGTTCCGGATTCGATCTCCGACAACGATCATCTCAAGTCTCCCTTCGGACCACACAGATCGAAGATGAGATCTGGCAGTAGATACGAACAACAGCTACGAGTCGATGGACCCGGATCGATTCGTTGACGGTGTGGCATTGATAGGGGTCTCCAGGGCCTAGAACAATGGTAGGAATTCCTCGGCGTTGGACGAGGGCACCGTCTGTCCAGTAGGGCAAGCCGATGAACTCTGGCTCATCGGGGAATAGCCCACCGACATACGCTTCACTGGGAGCCCCCGTTTTGGGCGAGATACTGACAACAACGTTACGCCCTCCCCCACCACACCTGATCCTTGGAACGGGCCTGCGGAGAATATGAGCACATTCCCCTCTGCAAGAGCATCCATGCCTGACCGACAGAGCCCCAAGAGAACCCTCAACACGATCCGTTTCCCACCAACATGCTAAGGAGGTCCACGATTGTGGGATCTCGAACTCTGCGATAGATTCACGTCCGAGTTCAACGTTCAGAGACCTTCCATAGCTTCCGTGCATCGTCATCCCTTTGATGTTCTCACACACAATGCCCTCACTCTAGACCATGAAGTCGACTCAACCGGGTTCTGGAAACCCGCCCGTTCTGTAACTCGGTGCCCGCGTCGCCACTCCAAGATGACAATGCACTGCCATATCCTTACACGCGATCTATCCTGCTCGTAGTCGAGGATCTAGATGATCTCTTAAAGCCTCTCCTAAAAAGGTAAAGCCAATAGTAGCTAATATTAGAAACATGCTACTGAAGATCACAACCCATGGAGATACTCTAACATATGAGTATCCCTCTTGCAATATCCTGCCCCACGAAGGAATCGGAGGAGGTACTCCCAACCCTAGGAAACTGAGGGCCGCCTCGAAAGTTATCACTGCAGGAATATCCATCGCCGCCTGAATAAACACAGGACCAATTGTGTTTGGCAGAATATGGCGTATTAGTATCCGACTCTTCGAAGCACCAAACGCGACAGCAGCGCTTACGTAGTCACCTTCCTTTATCCTCATGGTTTGCACCATTATCAGCCGCGCATATGCAGGAAACCAAATCACACCTATTACTACAATCAACATGCTTAGGCTTCTTCTATCGCTGATTGCAATTACAAAGATGGCGAACAGCAGCGCGGGATAGGACTTCACTATATCGAACACTAGTATAAGCGCGTAGCGCACGATTCCTCCGCTATAACCTGCCAGCATCCCCAGTGAGACGCCGGTCACAAGTGCGCATGTCACTGCAGCTAGAGACGTACCAAGTGCTATTCTTGTGCCAAACAACAGCCTGCTCAAGAGGTCTCTTCCCAGTTCATCCGTCCCCAATGGGTGCTCCAGAGACGGCCTGGAGAACTTGGCAGGAATATCTATGGTGAGAGGGTCATGTGGTGAGAGCTCCGAAGCGAATATCCCTAGTGTTACAACAACCAGCACTGTACTCACGCCTATGAACCCCGAGAAGGTTGAGCACAAACGGCAAATGAAGCTTGTTCTGAGGCGGTTCCTCAATCTCAACATCCTCATGAGGTTACTCCCTATTCGTCGCACCCATTCCATCTTTTTCCGCATAATTCCCGTTCGTATCTTTGCGGTCCTATGTGCACCTCAGTTGCATTGGGCAGTACCGCGTTCTCTAGCTGAGCCTGATCCGCGGATCTGTAACCGCGTGTGATAGATCAGCCACGATACTAACTGCGACATAAAGGAATACTGCTACAATCAGCCCTCCTTCCACTATCGGGTAGTTCCTACTCTTAATACCATTATAGATAAGAAAGCCAAGCCCCGGTCGATGAAATACGATCTCTACCAAGACAGCTCCGCCTAGAAGCCTCCCGAAACCCATCGCTAGCACGGTTACAACCGGAGGCAGCGCTCCACGCCCAGCATGTTTATATAGTGTCACACGTTCTGGAAGTCCTTTGGCTCTTGCTGTTCTCACGTAGTCCGCCGTTAGCTCCTCTAGGACGGTAGCTCGCATCAATCGAGCCGTATATCCGATTTGCCCCATAGCAAGTGTGAAGACAGGCAGAGCTAGATGCCATAATTGATCCAGTATGTCGCCTGGCTCTCCTGCTCCCTGGGCTGGAAACCACCGAAGGGTCAACGTGAAGACGATGAGCAGTAATATCGCCCTCAAGAAATGCGGCACAGTAATCGCTGCTACGGACACTACTCCGGTAATCTTGTCGACAAGGGAATTCCTGTAAGCTGCCGAGTGGATCCCCAAAACAATCCCAATGAGTGATCCTAGCAGTATGCTTGAGAAAGCAAGCACTATGGTGTTAGGTAGTGCATTCATGACAAGAGTACTTACAGGCATATACGTTAGCACATCTGTACCTAGATCGCCGTGGATAATCTGCGACAGGTACCTCCCCAACTGGACGTGCAAGGGTAGATCCAAGCCCATTCGTTCTCTCATTGCAGAAATCATCTGTGGCGTTGCTTTCTGCCCGAGAAGTATGGCTGCCGTATCACCAGGTATGAACTGAATCATAATGAAGAGAGCTACTAGTGCGCCTAGAACAGTCAGAAGCCCGGTGAACGTCCGTCGAATCACAAACTCCAGCATGCGGAAATCCCCCGCTCGCTATGTTTCGTTACACAAGAACATTAATGGGAGGCGGCGGGCGGTCCGCCTCCCATACTGCTCAAGCGCGCAACGCTCAGTCGCCGTTGAAGTACATGTATTGAGCTAAGTGCGCCACAAAAAAGGGCTTTATCTCCGGACGACTAACACTAACCTTAGCACCATTTGTGATAAACACAGCTGGCACTTCGTCGTAGATAATCTGTTGTACCCGAATATATATCCTGTTCCGCTCGGCTATATCACTAGTCGACAGGCCCTTTGTCAGTAGCTCATCGTGTTCCTTATTGCACCACTTCCACCAATTCCATATTCCCATCTCACAAGTGTGGTATTGGAACCACGTGCTTGGGTCAAAGCCCCCACCTTGGTAAGACGTGTAGTAGAGACCCGGCGTTGACTGCTCCCCTAGAATAGGGTATTGCGGCTCGTCCTCTTGGATTGTAGCTACAATACCTATCTTGGCTAGTTGCTGCTGGATGATCTGCGCACTTCGCTGGTATTGAAGTCGTGGAGTGATATACAGTGTAGTGTCGAAGCCCCCGCCATACCCAGCTTGCTCCAGGAGTTCTCGTGCTCGTTCCAGGTCAGGTTGATGCCTTGGGGCATCCTCCCAGTACCCGACAAACCCAGGTGGCAGCTGTGAATCGTTTCGCTCGGGCAAACCGTTATAAGCTCCTGCGATGACTTCATCGACATCGATAGCGTATCGAACTGCCTTTCTTACTCTTAGGTCGTCAAACGGCGGTAGGGCTGTATTGAAGCCTAGATGATGGTAACGTGTCTCAGTAAGTACATGAACATCTACGTCAGGATTTTCCTGATATCGTTCAAGAGAGTCCAAAGAAATCTCTGTCACATCGAGCTCTCCTGCATCGAAGGCTATTTCTGCCGCTAGGACATCCCCGATTGGGTAGATCTCAACACGTTTGAAGTAAGGTTTTGCGTCGTAGTAATCTTCGAATCGCTCCAACACCAGCTTCTCATTAGGTCGCCATTCATACCAGTAGTAGGGTCCGGAGCCGATGGGAGACGTACGGAACCTCTCGCCAAGCTCCAGATAGGCCTTCTTGCTCAGTATCGAGCCCGCATTTGATGGCAAAGTTGACGTGAAAAGCGCAGCAAGAGGTGCGCTAAGATGAATGACTCCTGTGTATCTACCAGTGACTTCAACGCTCTCCAGCGTTGCCCAGGCACCCGCGTAAGGCGACTCCGACTCAGGATCTGCTATCCTTTCAAATGAGAATTTCACATCGTCAGCTGTCATCTCGCCATAGCCCTTATGGAATTGGATGCCTTCTTTAAGTGTAAACGATATATTCAGGCCATCCTCGCTCACTGAAATGGAAGCAGCTGCATCATACTCAGTCTCGGGGCTTCCTGGTTTGAAGCGTATTAGTTTGCTAAATATCGCGAAGTCCTCCTCGAATTCTGCCGCGGTAGAGTAGGCTGGGTCCATCGTCTGAATGTCGGACCCTCCCCCCGATCTGATCCTTAGGGTCTCGTCTGAACCGTACAGGCAAAGGCTAGCCAACACCAATGAACTGGCGAGAACCAATGCTGTGACAATGATGAACTTGGCCTTGACATGCAATCTCCGGACAAGCATTCTAGTACCTCCTTGCTTCTACTTCTGACCCCCCTAATACCTATCTTTGCATGCTGTATTACTTTCGAGTATCACCTCCTTTGACACAGTGCATGTATAGAATATGCTTTCTGTTAGCCCAGCATATTTGCATTCCGTAATATGACCTCCAGTTCTGCACTGAACTCGGGCGGAACGGGGATGTCGTGGGGGGGGCGTGATGGGCCAGCAGGCAGACCCAGCAATTTACACGATTCCTTAAGTGCAAAGCCCTCTCCGTGTATTCCCCAATCGGCGACTTTTCGCATCCAAGTCCGATAAGGCATAATGAAGCTGTCCTGGTACTCCTGCGCGCTTTGCCAGTCTTTCTTCTCCACCGCTTTCCAGAACTCACCTTCCTCGGACGGGGCAAAGCCACCCCCTTGCGAAACTATCCCTGCACCCCCACACTGCACCCCTATCAACCCGGGTGTGGAGTTCTGAATGAACGCTAGCTCATCGCTATACTGAATCAGCGTTTCCACAAACACCGCTATGTTGGGGTGAGCCCACTTGATGCCCACTAGAGTTGGAATGCGGATCAATTCTTCCCAGATTTCGTCGAAATACGCTTGGGACGCCCAATAGTCAGCATACCCCATGATTGCTAGTGACGTTTCCTCGCAGACGTCCTTGTAGAATCGGACAAGTTCTTTGCCGGATAACGGCATGTAGAAAGGAGGTGAAACCTGAGCGCCATAGGCGCCATGCTTTTCAGCATGGCGCAGTAGATCTTTCACAACAAGAGGATAGGTATGCGAAGCGTTTACTAGCACAGGGGTTCCGTCTTTGGCTACATTCAGTACTACCTCATGAAGTGTCTTCCGCTCTTCAATCGTCATAGAATGGAATTCACCCACAGCCCCCCCAATAAGTATCATGCCCGTCCCCTCAACCACGCCACCTGTCACTATATGGTTTGCGACTGTTTCCGCTCCGTCAAAGTCGACCGCGAAATCGTCTTTGAATGGAGTGTGCATAATCGCTTCTATCCCCTTCATTTTCGCAGCTTGCTCTTTCATCAAAACCTCCTTTCGCGACTACATGCTCTCGAGACTATTGACCACTGCCTGCGTGTGAAGCACGGGCATGAAGTTTGTAGCAGACTATTAGATGGCATCCCCTCCTTATGAACAGAGTAGACTGATATATGTCACCACTTATCCCTATCCGATCAGTAGGTGGTATCTTGGCGATCGCGCTGGTTAAGCACGGAGACGCTTCCAGTCGAGCTTGTACCGCATCAGGACTGTTTTCACTCCCAAGCATTCACGGTCGCCTAACCCCATTTACTTACGTCTATGCAACGGTGGGGGAGCATATTCATATGAAGAGGTCCTCAACATAACGCTTTGCGTGGCTGTATAGCAGTTTCTCCAACCGATCGAGTGACCTATCTTGCAGAGCCTCCATCACTGCCGTGACGTCATCAGCGAACCCGGAAGTAATGGCGTCTGGATACGTACATCCCCGCTCTATTGTCCATCGTGCCTTGCTGAGGACTTCCTTCAGAAGACGGTGGCCGATTGCGTCGTTGACTAGATCATGGAATCTTGAATCCATGCCCGTCAGACTCTCGCTGCTCGTAGCAGCTTCCATCTCAGTGCGTATGCGTGCCAGAGCGTCGATCAACTCAGGATTAGCATGCTCCAGAAGGAGTCTGGCCACTAGGGGCATTAGTGCCAACCTAACCTCAAACGCTTCCTTGAGATCCTGAAAAGACACTTTAGCTACGAAAGTCCCTGCTCTGTCAATGGTATTGACTAGGCCGTCCCTTTCCAGATCCAGAAGTGCTTCGCGCACTGGTGTACGACTTGCGCTGAACTCTTTCGCAAGTTCTTGCTCGCGAAGCCGGGACCCAGGTGCGAGCTCTTTCGATATGATCCTGCTTTGCAGAGTGACGTAAATTCGCTCTCGAATACCATTCATATCCCGTTGATATCCTTGTGAACATCTAGTAGTATACAAGTATGGTACATCACAGCGAACGCGATGTCAAGCAGAGGTCTCAGATAATCGTTGTCGCTTCCTTCGCAAATAGCAGAGAGAAGCATGCGGTGTGTTGGTCGACGGCTCTTTGAAGAAGACGGACATTGCTGCCATCCTGAGGAGCAACGAAGGAGGGATAATGGACGTTCCGTTTTGGGGAAGGGTTCTACGCGTCAACCTATCAACTCGGAGCACATCCGTTGACGAATACGATTGGAAATGGTATCGCCAGTTTCTTGGCGGTTGGTCCCTCATTGCCCACACGATGTTGAAGGAAATGCCGAAGGACTGCAATCCGCTTAGTCCGGAGAGTCTGTTCGTCTTTGCTCCTGGGCTCATGACTGGCGTAAGGATGGGAGGATCTGGGCGTAATGCGATCGGAGCGAAATCTCCGTTGACGGGCGGGTTCGGTGAAAGCGATGTCGGAGGGTTCTGGGGAGCCGAGCTGAAGCGTGCTGGATGGGATGGTATCATAATCGAAGGTGCAAGCGACTCGCCAGTCTACCTATGGATCTCGGATGACGACGTTGACATTTGTGATGCAACCCACTTGTGGGGGAAGACGACGGGCGAAGTAGACGCTCAGCTGCGCGAGGAGATACGAGACAAGCACGTTCGGATTTCCCAGATAGGGCCGGCAGGTGAAAACCTGGCGATGCACGCCTGTGTACTAAACGATGTCAACCACGCTGCAGGGCGCGGCGGGCTCGGTGCCGTTCTCGGATCGAAGAAACTCCGCGCAGTCGCAGTGCGCGGGTCACGAGATGTGCCCGTTCACGACCGCGTTTTCATCTCCAGCCTCTCCAGCTGGGTGAAGGAGCTGTTGGAGAAGGATGAGAGTATACGTCTACTTCATCAATATGGTCAAAATGGCTACACTGCGATCCAGAATGAGGTCGGCGGGCTCCCGACACAGAACTTCCAGAAGGGCGTCTTCGAGGGAGTAGACCGTATTGACGGCATTCATATGGCTGAAACTCTTAAAGTCAGGAGCGGCACCTGCTTCGCTTGCCCAATCGCATGCAAACAAGTGGTGAAGACAGGCGAACCATACAACGTCAATCCAATCTACGGTGGGCCGGAGTATGAGTCGGTTGCGGCGCTTGGGTCGGACTGTGGAATTGATGACCTCGAGGCAGTCTGCAAGGCAAACGAACTCTGTGAAGCATACGGCCTGGATACGATATCAGTCGGGGCAACGATCTCGTGGGCCATGGAATTGGCTGAACAAGGGTTGCTCTCCCATAGGGATGTTGACGGGATTGATCTGCGGTTTGGGAATGCCGCAGCGCTGGTTCGCCTTGTCGAGAAGATTGGCAAGAACGAGGGCGTTGGAGCATGGCTCGCTCAGGGAGCCTATCGGTGCGCTAGTGAGCTGGGCAGCGCTGCACTGGATCGAGTAGTCCACGTCAAGCGGCAGGAGGTACCGATGCACGACCCTCGAGTGAAGCATGGCCTTGGGATCGGTTATGCAATCTCGCCAACAGGAGCAGACCACGTACACGCTGCTCACGATGACTTGTACGAGACTGTTGCCGGAGTGAAGGGGCTTAGTTCATATGGTATATTCGATCCCTTGCCCTCTAATGATTTGAGCTCTCCTAAGGTTCGGATGGTCAAGTATGGTATTAACTGGGCAACGATGTTCAACTGTGTGGGATTATGTATTTGCTACCCCTTTTCGCCAGCAGATATGGCGAAGACGATCCTGGCAGCGACGGGATGGGATATCTCCGTGCTTGAACTCCAGGACATAGGCGAAAGGGCGATTGACATGGCACGGGAGTTCAATCGCCGGTGCGGATTCTCGACAACTGATGACCGTCTTCCAAAGCGATTGATGGAACGCATACAAGGAGGACCGCAGGACGGCCAAGCCATAAACCCGCAGGAATTTGATGAGGCGTTGCGGATGTACTACGACATGATGGGATGGGACCACATGACGGGAGCGCCGCTTGACTGGAAGCTTCACGCATTGGGTTTGGACTGGGTCGTCCGTCAACGAGAGGAGGGCACCTCAACTCCTGCCGACACCGCACCAGCTCCGCCCCTTCGTTCGCAAAGCAGCTATGCCGGCCGGCCGCCCCTTCGTCTCCGCACATTCATCCAGCCAACGCCCCCCAACAAGCCCACCACCCCAACAACCCCCGAGGGCTCGGGCACCTTCAATTTCTCGC
>CAZBSW010000022.1:0-12876 GCA_964494835.1 uncultured Thermotogae bacterium | reverse complement strand
ATTCACGTGAGAATCGGTCGTACATCGTGCTTTCCTCCTGAGGCAAATCGTACCTTCTTTACACGTTACAGTATAGTGCCCTGCTCGTCATCCACAACCCGTCCCCGCCTGTTGAATCGGGTCATGATCGCGTGTATATCTTCGTTGCGGAATGCAGCAATCGCATCGGCGCAATACTCGAGAACCGAATATATGATTCCCCATTCGTTCTCGCTGAATCGACTGAGCACGTAGCCGGCCTGATCTTCAGGACGCTGCCCTCTACCGATCCCTATTCGCATCCGCGGGATCGCCTCGATTCCCAGCGTCTCGATGATGGAGATCATGCCTTTGTGGGAGCCCGGCCCACCGGCGGGGAGTATCTTCATCTCGCCGATGGGAATGTCGAGATCGTCGTAGACGATTATGGCGGCGTCGTGGTCGATCCCAAATCGGTCGATGGCCGCCTTCACCGCATCCCCGCTCGCATTCATGTACGTCTTCGGTTTGACGAGAAGAAGGCCGGTCGCCTCATACACCAGGGAAGAACAAAGCAGTTGCCCTTTCAGCCGCGGGTGACGCTGTTTGCGATAGAGGTCTACCAGATCGAAGCCGACATTATGCCGCGTCAGTGCGTATTCGAGGCCGGGATTGCCCAGCCCGAAGACGGCCTTCAATCATTCCCCTTCCGCCGGTTCTTCTCCGCCGACAGTCGCTTCGATCTCTTCGCCTTCGACTTCGCCTTCCAACGTCTCCAACATCTCGCCCTCGACTTCGCCTTCGACCTCTTCCTCAACTTCTATGCCGACGCCGCGCGGTACCATGATCGTTACCAACGCACGTTCAGGCGAAAGGAGGGGGGTGACTTTCCCAAAATCGATGTCTCGCACGCGAATCACGTCCCCGAGATCGAGCTCGCTGATGTCGAGCGTAATAAGATGCGGGATGTCTTTGGCAAGGCCGTGCACACGCACCGTATCGAACAGGATGTTCAGTACGCCGCCCGCCTTCAAACCGGGGGCATCGCCCACGATCTTGAGGGGAACGTGCAATTTGAGCGGTGACTTAGTGTCCGGATGGTAAAAATCGACGTGTATCGGTTCGTCGGTAACCGGATTGTACTGAATCCTCTTTACGAAAACCTCAAATTCCTTTTCCTCTCCATGATCGCTGATCTTGAGATCGATGAGCGAACTACGCGTGATCCGGGAGAAGACGGCCCGCAGTTCCCGTTGATCGATGGAAATAGACATACTCTCCGTGGTCGGGCCATAGACCACTGCTGGTATGAAACCTTCACGGCGCAGGGCGTTTGCCTTTCCCCCTTGCCGCAACTTGGTACTCAATGTCACTGACATGTCCACTCCTACACTGAACTAGAAATGTGGGAAAAGGTGGCTTACCGACTTGTTCTCAAATATCCGCCGAATGGTCTTCGCCAGATGTTCTCCCACAGGGATGTAACCGACAATATCACTCTTCTCCGCCTGCTGATGCGGAGAGATGGTATTGGTAACGACCACCTTTTTCAAGGGCGATTGGGCCAACGCATCCAAGGCGTTTCCCGAGAAGACGCCGTGCGTGCAGTAGGCGTACACCTCTGTCGCCCCGTGGTCAAGTAAGGCATTGGCAGCCAGGATCAGCGTAGCTCCCGAGGAAACGATGTCATCTACGAGGATGGTGCGCTTGCCCGATACATCGCCGATGACGTTTACTACCTTCACCTGCGCCCCATCCGCAGAGCGACGCTTCTCCAGCAAGGCAAGTGGGAGATCGACACGCTCGGCAAGCAGGCGGGCGCGCACCGCGCCTCCCGCGTCCGGAGCGACGATCATCGTATTCGTGGAATCGGCGAGTTCGTCCCGATAATGCCTGGCAAAGATCGGATCGGCTTGCAGGTTGTCTACCGGGATATTGAAGAATCCTTGAATCTGGCCGGCATGAAGGTCCATGGTAAGTACGCGATCCGCTCCTGCGGTCTCCAGAAGATTGGCTACCAGTCTGGCCGTAATCGGCACGCGCCCGGTGTGTTTTCGATCCTGCCGCGCATAGCCGTAATAAGGAATTACGGCGATCACCGAGCGAGCGGACGCGCGGCGCACAGCGTCGATCAGGATCAGAAGCTCCATCAGGTGGTCGTTGACCGGCGGGCAGGTAGGCTGAATAACGAACACATCGCATCCGCGTACCGTCTCTCTGATCCGCACGCGGATCTCGCCGTCACTGAACCGCGTCACCGCAGCATCACACAGATCGATTCCCAGGGCATAGGAGATCTCCTCGGCCAACGCTCTGTTCGCATTTCCACTGATCAACTTGAGCTCTCTTCCAATCACGTAACTCCTTCCTCCTCATCCTTAACCCGCTCCTTGTTCACCTGACAGGCCCGCCCCAACGCCAGATCACCGTCTGGCACATCTTCCGTAATCGTCGAACCTGCACCGATCAGCGCATCGTCTCCGATCTTTACCGGCGCGACTAACGAGGCATTGCTTCCGATAAACGCCCGCTTACCGATAATGGTGGAGTGTTTTTCTTTCCCATCGTAGTTGCATGTGATTGCGCCCGCACCGATATTGGTATGCTCACCCACATCTGCGTCGCCCAGATAGGCAAGATGCCCCGCCTTTGCCCCCTCGCGAACGCGCGATGCTTTCACCTCGACGAAGTTGCCGATCCGCGCATTCGGCCCGATATCCGAGCGCGGTCGCACATGGGCATACGGACCAATGCACGTGTTGTCTCGCACGCGTGCCTTCTCGACAACTGCATAGAGCAGGCGGCAACCGTCTTCAATGACTGCATCATCGAGAAACACATCCGGGCCGATCGTGCAGTTACGGCCGATCCTTGTCTCCCCACGTAGATGTGAGCCGGGAAGGATGACGGTATCAGGGGCGATCTCGACACCGTAATCGATATACGTGCGCTCCGGGTCCTCGATGATTACGCCGGCGGCTATCAGGCGATCCGCCTTGCGCATGCGCAAGGTCCGCGCTGCTGCCGCGAGGGCAATCGCTGAATCGACCCGAGTTGTGTCCTCCCGATCCTCCCCTGCCGGGACGCAACAGACGTGCTTACCTGCAGCGCGATAGCACTCGATAAGAGAGACGACCATCCTTCTCGATTCGTCCGGCAACGATGAGAGAGCATCGTTAAGGAAACTGTCTTTCTTTGTCACGCAGATGTCGGCATACGAAGTAGCTGCCTTATCTTCATCGCAAGGGGAAAACGTAAGGCTCGCCCCTGTTTCTATGTGCGTACGAATGAGTCTATCGACAAAGGACGAAGTGAGGAGAGGAATATTGGAGGGTAAGAACAGGATCGAGTCCGATCGCCCACTTGCGAGTACGGGCGCGATGCAGGCGCTGATTCCCCCTTCCGCCTGGGAAACGAAGCGGGCGGAATTGGCGATCGCATCGGAGAGACCTTCACTTTCGACACCGACTACGATTATTCCACCGGCCGGGTCAAGCTCGTGCACGGCGCTCAGCACATAGCGCAGCATCACCTGCCCGCAGACGCGGTCGAGAGTGCTTACCCGCTCGGAAGAACTGCGGGTTCCCTCATCTGCTAGGATAACCACACCCAACTCTTCTGCCATCGAGCACCCGCAACAATGATACGAAACTCAAGACATTCCGATCAAGCAAAGAAAGGTTGTGTTAGAACTCGCCTTCCAGGTATACTTCCGCCAAATCCATCATACAAAGGAGGCGGACGATTATGGCAAGGATCTTCTCGGGCATTCAACCGACCGGCACGTTGCACATCGGCAACTACTTCGGGGCGATTCGCCACTGGTCTGCGCTGCAGGCGGAGCACGAATGCGTCTACTGCATCGTCGACTACCATGCGATCACTATCGAAGTCGATCCGGCCACATTGCGCGATGCCTCGCGCAGTATGGCTCTAGACCTGATTGCCTGCGGCATCGACCCGGAGCGGTCGATCCTGTTCGTTCAATCAGCCGTCCCCGAGCACACGGAGCTCGCATGGATCCTCGGCTGCGTCACCTCCTACGGCGATCTCACCCGCATGACACAATTCAAGGAAAAGTCGACGGGTAAGGAGTTCGTGTCGGCCGGTCTGTTCAATTACCCGGTCCTGCAAGCGGCAGACATCCTGCTGTATCGGGCAGACGGGGTCCCGGTCGGCGAGGATCAGGTGCAGCATCTCGAACTCTCCCGCCGTGTCGCCCGCCGATTCAATTCCCGCTTTGGCGAGTTCCTCCCCGAACCCGAACCGATTGTGGGAAAGGGCGCGCGGATCATGTCGCTCGCCGATCCAGATCAGAAGATGAGCAAGAGCGCGGGTGAGGCGCACTACATCGGTGTGATGGAAAACGAGGCGTCTATCCGGAAGAAGGTCCGGTCTGCAGTAACCGACACCGGTCTCGTCACCGGCGAAGGGATGTCTTCGGGTGTGGCGAATCTGTTCGAGATGCTTGAGATCACGACCGAGATATCGGGAGATGAGTCGATCGTCGCCGAGCTGCGCGATGACTTCATCGCCGGCAACCTCATGTACTCACGCTTGAAGGACGTTGTCTTCGAGAGCCTAATGGACGTGCTCCGTCCCATCCAGACCCGGCGTGCCGAACTCGCAGCGCAAGGAAAGGTAGACGAAATCCTCGAAAAAGGTGGGAGAAAGGCGAGCGTGATCGCGCGCGAGACGATCTCGCGTGTACGGGAGATGGCAGGCCTTACGCAGGTGAGCGTTGTTAATCGCGAGGCATGAGCCAACTGCCAGTCCCTTCAGGAAAGGGGATAGGCTGCTTTTCCGGATCCGTCTCTGGACGTAGCATTAGCGACCATGGCTGATAGTTTCCGGACTCCGACTAAGCATAAGAGTGGTCTGTCCCTTTCTTACCCGAAGCGTCCTTCCAGGTAGTCGCGGACGCGAGGGTCTTGCGGAGCATAGAACAGATCGCCTGTCGGACCGAACTCTGCCAGTTCTCCCCCCGCAAGGAATACAGCCGTGTAGTCGCTCACCCGTGCAGCCTGTTGCAGGTTATGTGTCACGATAACGACTGTAAGTTCTTCGGCGAGCTCACGGATCGTTTCTTCGATCCGGTCGCTCGCTTTGGGATCGAGAGCCGAACACGGCTCGTCCATCAGCAGCACCGCCGGCTGTACGGCAAGAGCGCGGGCGATGCATAGGCGCTGTTGTTGTCCGCCAGAGAGGGAGAATGCGCTCTTCTTCAGATGGTCTTTTACCTCATCCCACAGCGCCGCTCTACGCAGGCTCTCTTCCACCGTATCCGGGAGAGTTGCCTTTTTTACCATCCCATGCACGCGCGGGCCGTAGGCAACGTTGTCGAAAATCGACTTCGGAAACGGGTTCGGCCGCTGAAAAACCATGCCGATGTTACGTCGGAGCGCCACAACATCGGCACGAAGAAGATCTTGTCCAAGAAACGTCACCTGGCCTTCGACACGCGAACCCGGGTAGAGTTCGTACATTCGGTTGAACATGCGAAGGAGCGTGCTCTTGCCGCATCCGGACGGTCCCATGATCGCGGTGATGCCGTCGGCCGGAATCGCCAATGACACGTCGCGCAGTGCCTGTTCCGCGCCATAATAGAAGTTCACGTGCTTCGTCTCGATAATCGAATGCGACTCAAGATTCCGTTTCACCCATGCACGCGTCGATGCGACGGCATGCGCTCTTGTCCCTCCCTCTACCATTGTTTCCTCCTTCGAGCTCTCGTCCTCCAGACAACCGCTCCCAGGTTCATCGTCAGTACAAGCCCGAGCAATACGAGGGCGGTGCCGAATTGCAGGTCTTTCGTCTTCCAGTAATTGGGGCTCTCGGTTGCCATCACAAAAACGTGATAGGGGAGGGCCATGACCTTGTCGAACGGCGACTGTGGCAAGCGCGACAGGTAGAATGCGGCTGCCGTAAACATGATCGGTGCGGTCTCGCCCACCGCCCGGCTTATCCCGAGCACTGCCCCAGTCATGATTCCGGGGATCGCAGCTGGAAGGACAACCGTGCGCACCGCATGCCACTGAGTTGATCCCAGGGCAAGCGCGCCCTCGCGGAAGCTCGCCGGAACGGACGCAAGCGCTTCCTCTGCCGCCCGGATTAGGATCGGCAGAATGAGCAAAGCCAGCGTCAACGCCCCAGCGAGGACCGATACCCCTATTCCCAGCACCTTGACGAAAAAGGCGAGTCCGACGAGGCCGAATACGATCGACGGTACGCCGGCAAGCGAATTGATACCGATGCGGATGAGACGCACGTACCAACCGCCACGTGCGTACTCCGACAGCCAGACGGCCGCGGCGACCGCAAACGGCAACGAGATGACTATCGCCCCCAATGTCAGGTAGAAACTCCCTACCAGCGCCGGCAAGATCCCGCCCTCGGTCATGGCCTTGCGGGGAAACTGCGTCAGAAACTGCCAGGAAATGGCGCCGCTTCCCTGAGAGATCATGAAGTAGAGGATCACGCCCAATGCAAGGAAGGAGGCGACGCTCGCTGCTCCAAGAAGGGAAAACGCCGTTGTTTGTGTCAACCTTCGCCTTCGTCGGTTGTTCCCGGATCGATCGGTCATCCTCCGTGCCTCCTCGCAAGGCGTCCTCTCAACCCTTCTGCCAGCCAGTTCATGGCGAGCGTAAGCAGCAACAACAACGCACCGAGAGCAAACAACGCGTGGTAGTGCGTGCTTCCAAACGGGGTCTCGCCCATCTCGAGCGCGATCCCCGATGTCAGCGTTCGAACCGGTTTGAGAAACGAACCAGTGATCTGCGGCGAGTTTCCCGCCACCATCAGCACCGCCATCGTCTCGCCGACCGCACGTCCCATCCCCAGAATCACGGCGCTGATCAAACCCGAGAATGCAGCCGGGATCGTCACTTTCCAGATCGTCTGCCATCGCGTCGCTCCCATGGCCATAGACGCCTCGCGGTACGAATTTGGTACGGCGGTGAGCGCATCTTCCGCGAGGCTGGCAATCGTCGGCAACGCCATGATCGCGAGGATGAACGACGCCGTCAGCGCCGTCCGGCCGGTGGGGAGATTGAGCAATCGCTGCAAGAACGGGGCGACGACCGCAAGTCCGAAGAAGCCGTAGACAACGGAAGGAATCCCAGCCAACAGTTCGAGGACGGATTTAGCAATGTCCTTCAACAGGCCGGAAGCGACCTCAGCGATGAATGCCGCCGCCGCGAATCCCATCGGAATTGCGAGCGCCAACGAGCCAATCGTCACCATCGCCGAGCCGACGATCATCGGGAGAGCTCCGAATCTGGGAACTGCCGATGTCGGCCGCCATTGTGTGCCGAAGAAGTCGCCGACTGAAATGTCGCGAAACACCGGAATCGCTTCCTGAAAGATGAAGAAGACGATCAGCCCGAGCGCAACAATGGATACCGAGGCAAACGCGAAGAAGACGGGACGATCCCAACGCTCTTTTACAACCTCAACTACTCCTCGCCAGCCGGCATCGGCAAGTGGGCGGATGTCGATCGGTCGGGCATCTTCTTGATTCGAAACCTGAGCCATGTACCCACCCTCATCCTATATATATCAATACCGTATTATAATCTTTCGATCGAAAATTGCAACCAATTCACGAAATTAAACAGATACTGGATTCCTATGATCCAGTCGCGGATCCAGCGGACGAGCCCTACATCGATGGCCGCGTACACCACTAGGGAAGAACGCGGATCGGAGCATATCCGATCTCTTGCACGATGCGCTGCCCTTCATCCGACAGTATGAACAGGATTACATCAAGAACGCTGCCGGACGGGAACCCGTTGGTCGACATAAACAACGGGCGGGCGATCGGATAGCTGTGGTTAATCGCCGATTCGAGCGCAGCGACTTTTCCGCCAACGGTCAGGGCCTTGAGATGCGGAGTGACGTAGGCAAGCCCAACGTAACCGATGGCGTTTGCGTTCATCGACACCTCATTTGCTACATCGGCATTCGACGTTGTGTAGATCGCGCCGGCGGATACGTCGGCCCTGTGCATGACCATCGTCTCCCAGGTCTCGTACGTACCCGAAGAACTGTCGCGGGAGACGATGACGATCGGTGCGTCTTTGCCGCCCACTTGGCTCCAATTCGTGATCTCTCCCATGTAGATTCGCTGTAGTTGATCCAGCGTGAGGTCGTTCACCGGATTTGATGGATGGACGACGACCGCAATCGCGTCATTGGCGATCTGGAACGTAAACGGATAGACCCCCTTTGCCACCGCTGCCTCGTACTCCGATCCCTTCATCGGACGCGAGTGATCGGCGATCATGGTCGTACCGTCGATCAGCGCCGCGACACCGACGCTCGATCCGCCACCGGAGACTTCGATCTCGATCTGGCCGGCGAGGGCCTCGGCAACCGCCTGGGCGATCGGAAGCACGGTCGTCGATCCGGTCATTGTCACGTCGGCGCCGCTTATCGCAATCCTACCTCCCAATAACATCGATAAAGCAAGTCCTACGATCCAGACGTTTCGCAGCCGCATTTCCTGCCCCCTAAGTATGTATTTACGATTTTAAGTATAAAGAAATGATCAAAAATGTCAAGACCCGAACAGCTGCGGTCGTGATGTTTCAACCGCGGAAGCTACTTCTGTCCGCACTAAACAGACTCTTCTGGTTGCACAAACGTGGTCTCTGGGATTCCGAAAGTGTTAGTCGAACCAAGCTGAGGGCCCGTTCATTCTCAAGTGACCACCCAATCAACAAGGAGGGCCGTTTCGCTCTTAAGGATGCCTTATCGAACTCCGCCGTCAGTGAATCGCCCCTTGATATCCTCCCAGGCGGTGCGCAATTCCGCCTCGGAGAGGGCCGCGCGATTGCGCCAGGCGGGGTCGACAAGATCCTTGCCCGCAGGTGTGACGAACCGCTGCAGGAAGTAGCGCTTTGCGCCGCTGATTAGTTCAGCCGTATCTTTGACATCCGCGGGGGTGAGCGTGGGGGCGACAGTGGTGCGAAACTCGTAATCGGGCGCGCGTTCAATGATCAAGCGGATCGAACGCGCTATCTCGTCCAGGGCCACAGTGGTGCCGGTGAGTTCGTCGTACCGCGCCGCCGGTCCCTTGATGTCCATCGCCACGTAATCGACCAACCGATCGTCGAACAACTCATTGAGAACGTCAGGATGGGCGCCGTTTGTATCGAGCTTCACGAGCAAGCCGAGTTGCTTCACATGCGTGATGAAGCGCGGGAGATCGGTGTGCAATGTCGGTTCACCACCGGTGATCGAAAGGGCGTCGAGAAAGTCGCGCCGTTCGCGCAAGAAGCAGAAGAGTTTGTTCTCTGGGATAAGTTGAAGCGACGCCATTTTCTCCGGCAGCACAAGCTCCGAATTGTGACAGAATGGGCAGCGGAAGCTGCAACCGGGCGTGTAGACAAGTGCCGCTACTTTTCCCGGATACTCGATCAGGGTCGTTGGAAGCAGATGAGCGATCTTCATAGCCGGCGAGACCGGACTGATCTACTGTGCCGTCTTGTCAGCGAATTCAATCTCTTCCCCATCGTGAAACGATTCGACAAGGATCCTTCCCTTTCTTCGTTTATACAGATGAATGGCAGCGTCTTTGTGGGCGGTCTTCACCATTGCCTGGTATCCATTTCTATACCATACAGCGGCGTTGTTATCACATGCGATACCGAATCCGCCGTGCCGCAACATCATCTCAGAAAACGACTCATGCCTGTTCTCCGCATCAAGATGCGGGCAGAATGTCCCGCGGCAGAACCCAAGCCCTCTAACACGCATGAAGGTCCATTCAGTCCTTGCGAAAGATGATCGGGAGTCAGAGTGACCCCATTCATGCCAGCAGATCGCGCCCGCACTGAGGCCGGCCAAGACAGCACCCCTTTGGCCTGCTATCTTTAGAAGATCGTCAATCCCAAGGCGGCGCCAGACTTTCATCATTCTAAGCGTGCTACCACCGCCCACATATATGATGTCCGCCCCGAGAAGTTTCTCTTTCGCGCAATTAGGCTCTTTGTCTCGGGAAAGCAGAAGCAAGTGGTCTGTCCGGCAGCCAAGCTCATCGCCATAAATCTTGTCGAAAGTATCGCAGTATCCCTCCGCATCCCCGCTTGCAGTCGGCACAAACAATGCCTTGGCAGACCGTTTGCCTGCCAAGGCGACGATGAACCTATCAAGGGGAAGCGTCTCTTTATCTCTAATCTCACCTCCACCTATGGCGACAATGCGCATACTCTATTCCTCAATGCCAACGTCATTCACATGAACCACAGGACGCCTATGTTCACCTAAGCGCACATTGCCCAAAATCGTAGACTCCGGCCGGACATACGTTCTACGCGTGCACCACCGGTTCGCTGGAATAGGTCTTTCGGTCGGCGAATTCGGCGCTCTTGCGGTCGTTGCATTGCTCGACGGGGCGCAGGTAGCCGACGATGCGCGAGTAGATCTCGGTGTGCGCTCCGCAGGTAGGGCACTCCGTCACTTCGCCCGTGATGTACCCGTGTTCCGGGCAGATGGAGAACGTTGGGGTGATGGTGTAGTAAGGAAGATGGAACCCTTTGGCAATCCTTTGCACCAGGCGTTTTGCCCCTTCCGCACTCGGGGCGCGTTCACCGAGAAAGGCATGAAATACTGTCCCGCCGGTGTAGCGAGCCTGCAACGGATCCTGCAGTTTGAGCGCGGCGAACAGATCGGTGGTGGCTCCCACCGGCAGCTGCGTGGAGTTTGTATAGTACGGTATTTCGCCTCCGTATGCCTCGCGGTTGTAGATGCGGATGTCCGGATATCGCTCAACGTCCTTCTTCGCCAGGCGGTAGCTCGCCCCCTCAGCTGGGGTCGCTTCGAGGTTGAAGATCTCGCTCGTCTCTTCTTGGAACGCTGACAGCTTGTCGCGCATGAAGTCCAGTGTCGATACGGCGAAGTCACGTCCGCTCTCCTCTGCGAGAGAGACCCCGAGCAGGTTCAACACCGCTTCGTTCATCCCGATAAGCCCGATCGTGGAGAAGTGGTTCCTCCAATAGCCGCCGGCGCTCTGTTTCACCGTTTCGAGGTAGAACCGGGAATACGGGTAAAGGCCCTTGTCGGTGAGCGCCTCCAGGGTCTTGCGCTTGATGATCAAAGAATCCTTGGCGAAATCCATCGATTCACCGAGGCGGTCGAAGAACTCGTCTTTGTTGCGAGCAAGATAGCCGAGGCGCGGGAGATTGATCGTGACAACGCCGATCGAACCGGTAAGCGGATTGGCGCCAAACAGACCGCCGCCGCGCTTTCGTAGTGTGCGATTATCGATCCGTAACCGGCAACACATGCTGCGTGCGTCCTCCGGTCGCATATCGCTGCCGATAAAGTTGGAGAAATAGGGGATGCCGTATTTGGCCGTCATCTCCCACACCGACGTGAGGTTCTCGTTATCCCAGTTGAATTCCTCGGTGATGTTATACGTGGGGATCGGGAACGTGAATGGCCGGCCGCGCATGTCGCCCGCTGTCATCACCTCGGCGAACGCGCGATTAAACAGATCCATCTCGTGCTGATAGTCACTGTAGACCGAATCCTGCAACCGCCCGTCGACGACGACCGGCTCGCCGCGCATGTAGGCCGGCACCTCCAAGTCGAGGGTCACGTTGGTGAACGGCGTCTGAAAACCAACGCGAGTGGGAACGTTCATGTTGTAGACGAACTCCTGTAGGTTCTGCTTTATTTCATTGTAGGTGAGACGATCGGCCCGGATGAATGGAGCAAGGTACGTATCGAGATTGGAGAATGCCTGTGCTCCGGCGGATTCTCCTTGCAGGGTGTACATGAAGTTCACTACTTGCAACAACGCAACGCGAAAGTGCTTCGCCGGCCGTGATTCCACCTTACCGCGCACCCCACGGAACCCGCGCAACAAGAGGTTGTGCAAGTCCCAGCCGACGCAGTACGCACCCAGCGTCCCCAGGTCGTGAATGTGGAACTCTCCCTGCTCGTGCCTTCTGCGTATCTCCTGCGGATAGATCTTGTTCAGCCAATAATGGGTGATAACCCGTTCGGTGATATGGGTGTTCAGCCCTTGTAGCGAGAAGCTCATGTTGCTGTTCTCGCGCACGCGCCAATCGCGGTCGTTCAGGTAGTCCTCCACCAGTGGGATCTCGCTTATCAGCCCGCGCACCTGCCGTAGGTCCGCGTGTTGTTTGCGGTAGATGATGTATGCCTTGGCGGTGCGTACATACCCCGCCTCGATCAAGACCTCTTCCACCAGGTCTTGGATCTCCTCCACTGTGGGAAGGTCGTTCGCGAAGCGTTCGTTGAGCAGGCCGGTTACGAGGAAGGATAGCTCTTTCGCGGCTAACTCGTCCCCTTCGCCCACCTCGCGCAACGCTTTCCAGATCGCAGTTGTGATCTTGGCTTCATCGAACGAAACCACCCGTCCGTCGCGCTTGACAATCCTTTGCATGAAAGCCCCCTCACATGCGATAGACTTGAACCTAAAACACCCGAATACCCATCGCTGATCGTAGGCCAAGCGGCATGTGCGTGACAAATGCGGGATAATGCATATTGAGCTTTAACCCGGACCCTTTGCGACAAAGCGCAATCTGCCGTCCGATCGTGGTGACGAATGTCACGCCCATGCACCCGTATTTCAACCCGTGCTTAACGGCGAGCCTCCAGCGTCGTGCTAACGCGTAGAAATCGACCGCAAGTCGTCTTGTCTTGATTCCGTCATTACCATCCGCTAGAATTCTGCGGTGTTTGATTCGTACAAGAAGAATGACTAGTCGTCATCAGAGGTGATAGAAATTCCTAATATCCGTTCAGCCGAAAAGCGTATGCGACAGAGTGAAAAGCGACGGAGGCTCAACCGTACGCGCAAAGCAGCGCTGAAGAGCGTCATCAAGCAGATCCGGTTGCATGTTGCCTCCCAAGACAAAGAAACGGCCCGTTCTCTGATTC
>CAZBSW010000021.1:0-13184 GCA_964494835.1 uncultured Thermotogae bacterium | reverse complement strand
ATCCGTACAGCGCACCAAGCTGTATTGCAGGTGGCCGTTCATGCGATCGGTGACCGCACCATCGCTCAGCTTTTGAGCATCTTCCGCCAAGTCCTGGCAGAACATCCACGGCCAGACCATCGCCATCGCATCGAGCACGCCGAACTAGCTACGGACCAGCAGCTTGAGGAAATCTCCGAATTGGGACTCATCGTGTCTCCCCAGCCGTGCCTGTTGGGAAGAGATTATGTCTATGTGCAGAGCCTGGGAGAACACTGGAGTGGTCGTCATAACCGCCTTGGAGCAATGACTGAGCGAGGCATACCGCTTGCTCTGGGTTCAGATATCGACCCAGGGTGTCCGATGGCCTCCCCTCTCCATGGGATCACTTGTGCTGTTGCTGCCCCAGGCGAAGAGCAACGGTTGACCGTCGCACAGGCGGTGGCCGGTTTCACGAGGGGTGCCGCGTTCGCCTCGTTCGAAGAATCAATCAAAGGATCGCTCCAGGCCGGCCACTTGGCGGATTTCGTGGCCCTGTCAAATGACCCGTTTGAATCACCCGAGAAGATTGAGCAGTCGCGCGTCTTGCTCACAGTAGTGGGCGGGCGAGTCACCTATGAAGCGTAGGATCCGTTTCACAGTAGAAAAAGGAGAACCAGATGACGGAACAGAGGACACTTTCCCGTTCAGAGAAACTGTTCGGGCAGGCAAGTCGGTTTGTGGCGGGGGGGGTTGCGTCGATCGCGAGAGGTCCCTACGCTGGTTGGAAGCCCTTCCCTTTGTTCATTGACCGTGGTGAGGGCGCTTATCTGTACGATGTCGACGGGAACAGGTATTTGGACTACTGCCTTGGACTCGGTGTCGATCTGTTGGGACACGCCCATCCACGCGTCATCGAACGGATAAGCAAGGAGCTCGCAAACGGCAACGTCTACGCCGCCCCTTACGAGTTGATCAGCCGGGTGGCCAAAAAGCTCGTTGACAGCGTTCCCTCGTTTGACAAAGTCAATTTCTGCAACTCCGGTACGGACGTCGTTCAGATGGCGCTGCGGCTAGCTCGTGCTTACACCGGCAAGGAGAAGATCGTCAAGTTCGAGGGGCACTACCACGGTTGGATAGACAACATTGGTGTCAGCCAGCACCCGCCGATGGATCGCGCCGGAGAGTCCTGCTGCCCCCACACCGTTCCCAACTCGGCACTGGGCATGTCACCCCGCGCTTATGAAAACGTCATTGTCCTTCCCTGGAACGACATCGAGTCCCTCGAACGAACGATCGCGGAACAGAGAGATGACATTGCTGCCGTGATCACCGAGCCCATCAACTGCAATACAGGCGTCATTCTTCCCAAGCCAGGGTACTTGGAGGCTGTGAGGAAGCTCACAGAAGACAACAGCATTGCGCTGATCTTCGACGAGGTCATTACCGGTTTCCGAATAGCGAAAGGTGGCGCACAAGTGAAGTTTGGTGTCACGCCGGACTTGACCACGATGGCCAAGGCGATCGGGGGTGGATTCGCTCTGAGCGCCTACGGCGGCAAGATGGAATACATGCACTTGATCGACGAAGGGAAAGTCTTACATGCCGGCACAACGAACGCTAATCGTGCAGTGATGGCTGCCGCGGACGCCGCGCTGGACGTGCTGTGTGAAAACGATGGTGCCGTCTACCAGAGTCTCAACGCTTGCGGGGAGCGCCTCGCCGAAGGGCTACGATCGATCATCGCTGAACTGGAGTTGCCGGCCATCGTGCAGGGAATCGGTCCCGTCTGTCAGATCTACTTCACCAATCGCGATGAAATCGGCAACTACAGAGAAGCACTGCATGCCGATCAGACAGCATTCTCGCTGATGTGGAAGAAGCTCCTCAATCGGGGTGTGTATCTCCATCCGGGCGCTTTTGAGGACATCTTCTTGAGCGTCGCCCACACAGAGAGTGACATCGACCTCACATTGGCTCAGTTCAAGGAGGCACTTCGCGAAGTTAAGGTTGAGTACACGTTCCAGATGCAGTGAGTCGATTACTGCAGCCCTCACGAGGTCGCAATTGCGGGTTGATCACGGGAAGGTTGCACCCATCAAGCTACGATGCGTGGTTCATGCCGAGATCCGGTTTATGATGTGAGAGCCGTGAGTTTCCAGACGGTGGAATGTAGGGCTCTGCACGCTGGCTGCCGCAACAGGTTATAGAAGGAATACGAGTATCTCTTGATCGTAGCTTGTGTTTCGTGAGATGGGAGGAATGGGTGTGTCAGTAATCCGATGCAGCGACTACAGCGACATGGGTCGTCGAGCAGCCGATTATGTCTTCGATATGATCCGATGCAACAGAGTATCATCGGTTGCCTTACCAACAGGGAAAACCCCACGACTGATGTATGCATTTCTAGCTGGACAACTTCGCTGCTCAGAGATCGATATAACCCGGATCTCCTTCGTGAATCTTGACGAGTACGTGGGCCTCGCGAATGATCATCCACAGAGCTTTGCCTACGAGCTTCAGAAGCAGTTTTTCTCCAAGATTGGGATGAAGCAACTAGCGGTGAGACTGCTTAATGGCGCGGCTCAGGATCTCAGCCTCGAGTGTAGGCAACACGAGGAATGGATAGCACGGGCTGGGGGAATTGACTTGGCCGTTCTCGGCATCGGAAGCAACGGTCATATTGCATTTAATGAACCTGGGACACCTTTCAATACGAGGACGCATATCTCAGATCTGGCCGTTGCGACAACTGACCGGATCCCGAGCTCTTATGCGCCAAAGCCCTCAAGGGCGATTACTCTTGGCATTGGCACAATCCTTGAGGCCCGCATGGTGTTACTGATGGCAAGCGGCGAGGAGAAGGCACCAATCATCCGTCGTGCGTTTCACGAGCCCCCTTCTGTCTTTGTCCCGGCGTCAGCGCTGCAGAGCCATCCATGCGTCACCATCATTGCCGACAGATCAGCGCTTAGGGAGTCAAGGTGATTCGCTTGGCAAATTGGATTAGTGGGATGGGCCTAACCTGAGCGTCGACGGCGGGTCAGGTTTGTGCAGAATGGATTGGCTAAGGATTAACGGTTGGTTTTACCATGGAAGTACAGAATTCGATGGGTCGAGGAAGTTGGCATTCCCGACCTGTAGCTTGGTCTCCTTGATGGTGGCGAGAACTCCTTTACCAGTTTCCACCATCACCGTCAGCTTGGCATCTTTCACATCGATGCGGCTCCACGTGAACTGGTTGATGTAGTCCTGCGGTAAAGCGATCTCTTCTCCGAGCACGGAGATCGCTCCGCACGCGCTGCGCACCTTCTCGTTCTGCCTCACCACACGCAGCCAGTAGATCTCCAACGGCTGGCGTGGGTCCAGTCCTTCCTTGTACTCCTTCGGCAGTTCAAACGCTTCTGGAAGCGTCCTGCGCTTCACCGCCTCGGGATCGATGTTGTTTCCCACCAAGCGGTTGTACTTCTCGTACTCGAGGTTGAACTGCTTGATCTCCGTGTCGATCTCCGCTTCATCACTGAACCGCAGCCTGTTCCAGAACTTCCGTGCGAACACGGAGTTGTAGCCTTCCGTCTCCCCGTTGTTCCACGGATGCGAACAGGCCGAGTACAGGGGCGCAATCCCCAAGTTGAGCAGCACCTTGGCGAATCGCCCGATCCGCCGTGGATGACGGCGATATGCGCCAAACGCCGGATCGTTGTCCGTCCGTACCACGTCAGGCAGCGGATGACGCCTCCAGTCTTCAAGGAGTACGGCCAGCGCCTCATCTGTCGTTTGCCCCTCAACCCGCGTCGTCAACCCATACTTCACCGGCCGGATGTACTTCCGGGACAGGAAGTGCACCCCACGAGTTTGACCCTCGATGTACCGCGGCCCGATGAAGTCCACCCCTTCTACGACGCGCCCTAGCTTGTCCAAAGCGCGCTGTGGGTAGTTCATGTACGCGGATGGTTTACTCTTCCTGTCTCGCTTGCGTGTCACGTTCGCCCAACCTGCCTCGCGGATCGTTTTGGTGATGAACGACATCGTCGGGAGCTTCTCCCCCGGGTAGAGGTGCGCGTAGTTGGCCTGGACTACCTGCGGCCCGAAGAAGTAGCTCTCTTCTTTCCTCAGCTCCCGCCGGATCTGCAGGACTCTGTCCTGTACCTTCTGATCGTACTTGCGCAGCCGCCCTTTCTTCCACCCGCGGTCGTCGGCAGGATGTCCTCCATCTCGATCCACCGTTTGACGGAGCGCCAGTTGGACACCAGATGTCGGGCGATCTTGTTCACCGACCATCCTCTTGCATGCAGCTGTTTCGCCTTATGTCGTTTCGCAATCAGTAGTTCGCGGTGCATGAACCTCCAGAGTGCGAACTCTGTAGGTCTATTGCAAAACCAACCATTAACCGTCAAGCAGTGCCTGGCTGCCATTGTTCGTGGACCAGAACAAGATGAACAAGCACCAGCGTCTTACGTCTTATGCCGTAAAAGAACGAAGGGGTTGTGCCTCAGATCTGGTGGCGCCGCCATCAAGCTTGGGGAAGGATCGTCCATCACTCTCGGGGTCAAGCTCAGATTCGAATAGGGAACTGCTGATATCAGGTGATCAGCGAATGGACCAAAGGCGCTTACCTCTAACGATCGGAGGTGGAGAGAACGAGGTTATCACGTGGGTCGCGTTCCTGTTTGCCGACAAGGGTGATCCTGTGCTTCCGTTCCTTCGAACTGCTGCACAGTGTATAGCAACGATTTTGCGAAAACTCTCATCCATGTGATGCGTGGCACGTATCACCAGGCAACAGCCACCGAGCGAGTTCTACATTCAGTTCCCCAGACTCCAAAGTGCCGTTCCCATCTCCGTCTCAGAGACCATCGATGTCCGCATGCTCCTCGTCCCCGCTAAACTCAAGCCCATGTCGATTTCGACATTATGTTTGGACCGGATTCAGGGTGAAGGTCAGTTCAAACCACCCTGTCCGAAGAGCTGAGCCAAAGCTTGTTTCAAGCTAGATCGTGACGTCGAACGAGAGGAACTGTGGCACTCGCTCAGCGTCCTCGGCGTAGACGCCACGAAACGCTGGAGGAAGAAGCCGAGCGATCTGTCCCATGATTTCGTCCGCCATGCGCTGCCGGTCTTCGCGCCCAATCCGCCCTGACGGTGCTGCGACGCGAAACGGCGGCCCGACTTGAATGTGGAACGGCGTGCGCAGAAGATGCCGCAGGTTCTTCTTGAGCTCCTCGCCCCCGTGGAAAGCGATCGGAAGTATCGGAGCTCCGGAGCGAAGCGCCACCGGGACGACACCCGAGCGCGCTCGCTGCAATCTGCCGTGGCGACTTCGTGTGCCCTCCGGAGCAATCACGAGAATCCGACCGGCAGACAGCACGGCGAGACAGTGGCGAAGAGCTCCAAGGTCCTGCTCGCCACGCCGGACCGGAATCGCCCCCCATTGATCGAACAGCCAACCGAGTATCCGGCTCTCCCATGCCTCCGCCTTTGCCAACGCTACCACGTCGCGCGTCCGAAGGCGAGAGTGGAGAACTGGGATTTCGAGGAAGTTGACGTGGTTCGCTACGACGATGAGCGGCCCTCGGTGGGGAACGACCTCCAGCGCATCATCATCGACGTGACACAATGCCGTGACAAGTGCACTCTCGGCGACGTCCAGCAAACGCTTCGCGAAGCTCATGTTCTCGGAGCGGCGGTCCCACAGATAACGTCGATCTGAGCCGGCAGCACCTCGAGCTCGAGGCGCACCCCCTCTCGACAGAGCGTCTCTCCGTCTGCATGTGCGGGAAGAACCCCTTCCACCACCGAGACCCGTACACGCCGACCGCGCCCCATCGATATCGCCGGATGGGTCTCTTGGCTCCCTTTCATGAACCGGGGAATCAGCGCGAAGATCCTTCTGCGACTCACCTCTTCCGCGATGCAGAAGTCGAGCTCTCCGTCGTCGGGCAAAGCGCTGGGAGCCATCATGAACCCGCCTCCCATTCTCCGGCCGTTCATCACCGAGACCATGAGCGTCCGCAGATCCCGCTCGTCACCGTCGATATCGACCCGAACGTGCGGAGCCCGAAAGTAGATAAAGATCGTACGCAACGCGGCAACGAAGTACCCGGCGAAACCCCGGAGGTGCGTCAGTTTCTGAGCCTCGAAACCGACCACCGCGTCGAATCCAATCCCGACACCATTACCGAAGAAGCGCCCCTCGGGGAAGTCACCGCCGACGACACGCCCCACGTCAATGCGCCGGGCCACGCCGTCGGCAAGGGCTTGGCATCCCTCGTCAAGAGCTTGCGGAATACCAACGCCGAAGGCGAAATCATTGCCTCTTCCAACACAGAGCACGCCAAGCACTGCGGTTCCTTTCCCAGCTAGCTTCGCCGCCTTGAGGCCGTTCAGGACTTCGTTGGCCGTGCCGTCGCCCCCGGCCGCGACCACAACGTCGAAGCCAGCCTCGACCGCGCTCTCCGAGAGTTCGGCCGCATGCCAAGGTCGATTTGTTCTAACCAGCTCGTAGTCCAAGCCCAGCTTGGTCAGGCGCTCCTTGATCGCGCCGGCTGCCCTCGCGCCGGTCCCCCGCCCGGAAACCGGGTTGAGAATCACAAAATGCCGTTTCACTTGAGATGCAGCCTCCCGTAGCACAATCGATTCACGTGGCTACTGTATGCAAACGCTTGACCGAAGGGCAAATCTGGGGCTCCGTGTTGCCTGGTGAGCAATGCGCACCGCTGGTGGCTGGCCTTCACCTGTCAATCCGCTTCAAGGGCACTGTCAGAACCGCCGCCTCCCGCTCCGATGTCCCAGAGCATCCGAGAGCGTTGGCATACTGATGTGAATAGGCTATCTGCAATGGGAGTCCGGCCTACCCGTAGACATGTATCACCGCTGAGCGACACGCGCATGCGATCTGCATTCAGTCCCCCAGGCTCAATACTACCATACTGTAGACAGAACGAGAGTTCTTCCTACAGTCGTATAGGCTCCGTACTACCAGACTGCGGACAGGACGAAAGTTCTTCCTACAGTACTATACGCTCCATATCGACAGCCACGGCGTCCCCGTTCGATTAGCAGCTCTGATCCTCTTGGATGGAATCCTCTCGCCATAACAAACTGCACTTGAGGGGAAGCCGTACTCTAAGAAACCCAGAGGGGGTGTCCCCGGCGGCTACAAGCTTAGATTGGGAGAGGAAGCCCGACATCATCGCTTCGAAGTACTTACCTGACCAGGAGAAGGGGGATGCGGGTCGTGTTGGCAACCTCTCGTGCAACGCTTCCTATCAGCGCTCGTTCCAGTCCTCGTATGCCGTGTGTTCCCATCACGATGAGGTCTGCACCGAGCTTCTCCGCCATCTCCACAATCACGTCTCCGGGGTGACCCTCTTCGAGATGCGCCTCGACATCAGGCACGCCAAGTCTGCGCAGCTCATCGGCGGTCTTATCCACAATAGCCTGCCCCTTCTTCTGAATCTTGTCGGCGACGATGTCATCCAGAACATAGTAGTACCAGGGCCCGGCGTAGTTTGTCTCTGAAGCAAAAAGCACATGCACTCTCGCGGACAATTCCTTGGCGAGGCTTCCTGCGAAGCTTACAGCCCTGTCGCTGCATTTCGACCCATCCGTCGGGACGAGGATGAGATCAATGTTATCCGCACTGGGTCGGTTACTTGTCACGTTACCCTCCGCTGTAGGCACCTAACCCCCCGTCTTAGAAGGGGCAGCCTCGGAATGCCAGCAAATGTCGTTTGCCTCTTTGACTGCAGCCTCGAACTCACTCAACGGTTGCCTTGGCACCTTGAGAAGCGGTTACACTTTCTCGATCAAGTCTTTCTTGCACGCACGTTCCATGTCTAAACCCTTCTTGGGCTGTGACTTCGTCTCCTCCGCCTAGCGTTGGCGTACCCGCACTCCTTCATTCGGCTTAACGGCTCGTAGGCGCAGTTGCTTGACCGCCGAACCCTGTCTCATCTGGATCTCCCTGGTCCCGCTACTCGACCTTGACTTCGATCGGCTTCGCCCGTTCTGTGATGGACTTGCTGAGCGGAACCGCAACCTTTAGGATCCCGTCTTTCAACGAAGCCGAGATCGCCTTCTCGTCCTTGATGTCTGCAGGCAGCGGGAGACTTCTGTGGAATCGTCCGTAGCGGCGCCCGATCCGGAAGTAGTTCTCCCTCTTCACCTCTTCACTTCTCTTAATCTCACCGGAAATCGTGAGGCGACCTTGGTCGACCTTGATTTCCACTTCTCCCTTCGTTACGCCCGGGAGCTCCATCTCGTAGATGATTCTGCCATCCTTCTCGTAAACGTCAGTCTTGCCGACGCTCATCGAGATGTCGAAACCGATATCCGCGAAGTCGCCGAAGACCTCGTCCAGCAGACGAGACACGCCCAATTCGGCCAGCAACGGCCGACGCCAAACTGAAGGAAGTGCCTTCGCCATTTCTCTCCTCTTCTCCCTTTCCGTTCGACGGAACGGCCTTTTTGAAAAGGGAGCGGGCGAGGGGGAGGCCCGCTCCCCGGGTGGTTCCCTACCGGCCCTTCTTCGAGGCCGCTCTGGGGGTTCTCTTCGCAGGCTTCTTCGTCACCATCTGTGCCACCTCCCTTCCCTCTTCATAAGGATGGGGTGTTGTGCTACTAGATCTCGTCTATCAGCTTCCGTTCCCACTCATCGGATGCACTGCTTGGGGCTTCGTCATCCGCTAGCTCAAGCTTGCGACTCAACCAGCTTCTTTGGATGAGCCAGTCGCCGCACTTAGGACAGGTTCTGACGCTGTTCCTGTCGTGGGGGAAATGGATCGAAGCGCCGCACGATGGGCAGGTCATTTTTCTCATTCGCTTTGTAATCGTTCGTGCCATGTTCCTCTCCTTGCGCAACTAGCCAATTGCGCAGTTGACTATGTGCGCAGCTAACATTATAATCAAAGCCATAGCCCTGTCAAGAGGTGATCACCGAAAGGAGGAAAGGCAGATGTCAACAGTACATTCCATGTTCTTCAAGATGCTTTCGGTAAGGACGCGGATGCAGATCCTGAAGCTTCTTAACAAGCATGATGACCTCACCGTGGACGACCTAGCGACGCACCTTGGTCTCGCGCTACCTGGAGCTCCTGCTTATGCAGAACGTTGTGACGTTCAAACAGGATGCGCAAACCCGCTACCACGAGGTAAATGACAGGGAAATCGCGAAGCGTGTTGCTGCGTTCCTGCAGGACCTGGACATAACACTTCCCACTCCATAATGGCTGAGAGAGAAGCGTCCGACCAGGCTGCAGAAAGAACGAAAGTCCTTCCTGCAGTCGTATAGGATCCAAAGGCCGATCCTTGAGGTTTTCTGAACTGCATTCCCCCAGCAAAGCACAAACTCACTGCTCTTCTGTGTCACACCGTTCGGAGACTGTAGTCAGTTCGACGAAGTCTTCCGGTAATCCACTGGATCGGGAAGAATGGGCTCCGTCGCGCTCCGACAGTGGTCCACCGCATGTTTCATTGCGCACCAGACAGGAGAGTTAAGCCAGTTTCCTGATGATTGCGGCCCTCGCAAGCAGAGGGGTCAACAGCTAATCAGCGTTTGGAAAGGATGGTTGCTATGCAGCATCATTGGCACATGAAGGCTGCCAAAGCTCCTCACACGGCGCAACCTCAAGAACTCGAATTACCGCAGGGAACTGTAAGGGGTTTCCTTCTTCCTCTAATTCCTATGAGTATTCTCCGTTGCGGGGGAGCGGCGGCACTGAGTTTGCCTCTCCAGCTCTACCTTCACGAACTGCATTCTCCTCCGATTCTCATCAGCCTTATGACGACGCTTGCTTGGCTTGGAGCGCTGTTGGGGAGTCTCATTTGGGGAATGGCAGGTGATCGGATCTCAAAACGCACTCTTCTGTCCTTCCTTCTTTCCTTGAGTGCAGTTACAATAGCTATTTTCGCTCTCCTGCTGCCGGCTTCTGGAGTATTGCCAGTGCGTTTCTTGCGCGCATTGGTGATTTCCGGCTTCGCGCCTATCACCATGGCTATCGTTTCTGGGGTGAGCCCTGAGACAGGGCGAGGGAGGAACCTGTCCTACATAAGCTCCTCTCGCGCCATTGGCTGGATGGTGGGAGCGGTAGCAGCAGGTTTTGTACTGAACCGCCTGGGGTTTCGGTGGACTTTCTCTCTTCTCGCCTGCTTCCCATTACTATCACTTCTCTTTGTGCCATTATTACCCAAAACAACCGCAACACCGGGGCGAACAGGGTTAAGTCTTCTCAGATACTTGAGGAACACGTGGTTAATAACCCTCTATCTGGGAGTCGTGCTGCGACAGATGGCGACAAGTGGCACATTCAGCCTGGCTTTCGTGTATATGGCATCACTAGGCATCCCCATGGGTGCGATGGGCCTCGTTGATGCGTGTTCTTACCTCGCACAGATCGTGGGATTGATCTTTCTTGGCCGACTAGCAGATCGCCGAGGAAGAAGAATGGTGTTTCTCTTTGGATTTGCCCTCTCTGCGTTCGTACCGCCCATCCTAGCTGTCGCCCAAAGCGCTTGGGAAATGGCGATGGGGCATTTCGCATTGGGAATCTCCTTTGCCGCAGTTTACATCGGCTCAACTGCTCATATCAGTGATGTCATCCCTGCGGAGCGGCATGGAGCGATGCTGGGACTCTTCGAGTCGACTCGCGCTGTTGGCGGGATCGCTGGGCCTGTCGTTGCGGGAGTTCTGATGCCGGTTTTGGGTTTTCGTGGGATGTTCTTGATCATGGCGGTTATTGCCGCTGCAGGGTTCATACTCGTCCTCTCGGGAACACGTCTGGCGACTGAGGCCGTTGGAAGTCCGGAATGATGCCAGCCAAGGCCATAATGCCAAACGGATCGGTGGTATGCCTGGGTAATCAGGCTAGCTCAAGAGTTGGTCCAGGTCGTTCGACAAGTGCGTGATTGATCGATCATTTTGTCACATTTATCCAAGACAAGGACGATGACAACGCCCGAGTATTACTAACCTCTAGAAGCTCTTTGTCCTAGCTATTTGCTTCTGCGCCTTGAACTGATCACCATGAAATAGCTAACGAACGCGTTCTACATTCAGTCCCCCAGGCTCCATAAACTCCCTGTTATTGCATGTTACAGGTGCTTGACCAGTGCAGTAGCATAAGGTCGTGCTCCCTCTCATCCGGCTTGCTGCGTATATCTCCCTTCAAATCGAGACTGCCGTGGTTTGCTGCCGATATTCTTTCACAGGACACGTCTGGTTGTGATATGCTTGCTTCAAGGAGTGAGTATGCGCAAGGGAATCTTAGCACTCATTGTATTGGCGCTGATCAGCGTTCCTGTTCTCGCAGGGACCTACCTCATGAACGACAGCGGGCAGACGGCGTACGGCTTGGAGGTAACGTTCTCCGAGCCAGTCACGATCACAGCATTCGGCGACGCACTGACCAAAGTCGATCCGACTGGCCAGGCAACCGAGTTCACCTTCTCTGGGGGAGAAGTCTTGAGCTCTAGTGGTGAATGGTTCAACTGGGAGCCGTCATCTGCACAGATTGTCAGGCAAGAGTGGCTCATAACAGTGGGGGAGGTGTACGAGTCCAGCGGAAGCGCTGATTTGGCTGAGACGAGCCCCAATGCAAGACCTGAATATGATGAAATCATCGGACCCACCTTCGATAGGAGCAGCGACGACGGGACTGGAGAAGAGACTCGAATCCCAAACCTCGGGATCCAGTCCGAAGACCTGCAGTCGAAGTACACGACCTTCCTCGAATTGCTGCTGCGCAGTACGGGCAATGAACTCGAGGCGGTCCACAATCCCGATGCGATACTCGGCCCCGCAGATACACTCCATCATGGATGGGGCGACGAGATCTCGGTGCATGTCGGCAGTGATTCGCATGGCATGTCGCAGTGGGTTGAGGAGGTCATCGACGAGATCGACGCAGGGATGCCGAGTGCGCTCTTCAAGAAGGTTCACACTGGCGCTGCTATGCGGTTCGACTACTCAGCGATCGACTACCGAGACGATAGAGAGATCTCTGTAGACATCACGGAGTCTCCTGCCGGAGACCCCGCCAGTTGCGTTTTCAGAGTTAGCGGCCTCTTCGTATACGAAGACGACTTCAAGACGCGCCTACGCAGGGCGATTGCGAAGACGCTTCTGCTGTATGAGGATTACGACCCAGGCCTCATCCCTTTGATCGGCCGTGACTCCGTGAACTTCGAGATAACCACCTTCTCTCGGGACTTTTTCGACATCCTCTCAGTTCTGCGACAGCTTCCAAACGGCAGGGACTTCTCTCTGGACAAGAATGAGGTGAACAGGTCGCCCATAGCCCGATGTGCGAAGACGATGGCTGCGTTTGTAGGCAATGAGATCGAGCTAAATGCCTCGACGTCGACGGACCCCGACGGTGAGGTTGCGTCCTACTCGTGGCGACAGATATTCTCTTCAAAGGTTGATCTGCAGTACAGGGCGAATCACGTAGTGACTCTTACGTCCCCGTCAGCAGCCGTCACAACTTTCCGTCCCGAGTGGCCGGGGGAATATTGCTTCCTGCTTACAGTAGTAGATGATTCAGGAGCTTCCTCAGAGTTGGAGGTCTATGTCGAAGTCGCGTTTCGAGAAGCCCCGTTCGACATTGAGGGTGTCTCGACGTTTGCCTACTGGGATCGCACGGCCCTGTACACGTATATCCCCGGGCGGATAGACGATTTTGTGAACATAGACAACGCTGGGTGGGTGGAGTTCTCTCCGTACTGGTGGATGACTACAAAAACGTCGAACGAGGTTCACCCGCTTGGGGATGGATGTGCGGGTTGTCCGGGATTTACGATCCGGGATTCAGATCTTGAGACGCTCATTGAGATGTTCCATGACAGAGGATTGAGAGTCCTCTTGCGTCCCACGTTGGAATTCGAAGGTTGGACGGAATGGCGCGGAGGGCTACAGCCAACGAACTGGCAGGCGTGGTTTGACTCATACACGCAGTTCATTCTCCACTACGCGGAAATCGCAGAGCGGACAGGCGTTGAAATGATGACGGTCGGCGTAGAGCTGAAGAACAGCAACGGGTTCACCGGCAACTGGCGAGAGATAATCCAGCAAGTCCGTGCTGTCTATCACGGCCTTCTGACTTACAGCGACTCCGAATTGGCGGTCGGGTTATCAAGGATCGAGTTCTGGGATGATCTCGACGTGATCGGCTGCCCGGGATACCCAGCCATCACCGGGAGTGGGGGCTACTGGGACACGGGGCTAGTGG
>CAZBSW010000020.1:0-13275 GCA_964494835.1 uncultured Thermotogae bacterium | reverse complement strand
GGATCGGGCCAGTCTTCCGGGCCGAGAAGTCGAAGACACGCAAGCATCTCACCGAGTTCTGGATGGCCGAGGGGGAGATGGCTTACTACGATCACGAAGACAATATGCGATTGCAGGAGGAGATGATCGCCTATGTCGTCGACGCCGTCATTCGTGAGCGCAAGGTGGAACTCGGCCAGTTAGCCCGCGACACTGAACTGTTGAGAGAAGAAGTCGCTCTCCCGTTTCCGCGCGTCGACTACGCCGATGCGATCAAACTACTTCAGGACGCCGGGCATGACGTGACATTCGGAGATGACTTCGGCGCTCCGCATGAGGCAACGATCGGCGATCACTTCCGTAAGCCCGTCTTCATAGAGCGTTTCCCCGTGAGGATGAAGCCGTTCTACATGAAACGTGATCCCCAGGACCGAACCCGTGTTCTCGCCTCCGATCTCATCAGCCCGGAGGGATATGGTGAGCTGATCGGAGGGAGCCAACGTGTGGACACACTGGAAGAGCTGGTCGCGCAGATGCAGGAGAACAATCTCCCGACAGAACCGTACGAGTGGTACCTCGATCTGCGCCGGTACGGCTCTGTCCCGCACTCAGGATTCGGCCTCGGCATGGCGCGTACAATTGCCTGGATATGTGGTGTCCCGCACATACGTGAGACGATCCCCTTTGCTCGGCAACTGAATCGCCTCTACCCATAATCACGTTAACTAGGCCGTTCTACCTCCTTGACAGGCCGGAAAGTGCTCGTTATACTCCCCGGCTGTTGGATATGTGGTTGATGAGCGCTCGCTGGTGGAGCGCTTTTGAATATTGTCTCGTCCCTTCTAGGGCTAAGGCAGTCACCACCAAACAACAAAGGGGAGCTTTCGCCGCAAGATGCATATCGAGAAGTCGGCGAGTCCGCGACTAGGTGTCGGCCGCTTATGGGGTTACAACCCAGGCGGAAGGTAAAAAAGGCGCGCTGTTTCACCTCCTTGGCGGCGCTGGACCGTGCCTTTCGATGGCTACCGTTCGAATCGGTAGGGCAAGGGAAACCGAGCTCCCCTCTTCCCTCTCAACGCGTTGTTACCAGTCCATTATTCGGAATGGTGAGAATCCGGTTGCAGCCTTATCAAGATATCGACCGCCGCCATCTCCTGCCCAGCGATGAACGGATTGAGGTCTATCTCAGCAATCTGCGGAATATCAAGGCTCAGTCGCCCCAAACGATGGAGTATCGCTGCCAGACGACACACGTCGATCGCCGGTTGTCCCCGGAATTCTCGCAGAAGCGGGAAAGCGCGTATCGATTGGATCATCAACCGCGCATGCTCCACCGATAGGGGGGAGACCCCGAACGATACGTCCTTCAGCGCCTCGACAAGCGTCCCCCCGATACCGAACATAAGCACTGCCCCGAACGCGCAGTCGCGGTTCATACCCAGTATCAATTCGCGCCCGTTGAGCATCGGCTGCAAGAGAATACGCCCATCAGCAAGGCGTTCCTCTTTGATCACCTTTCTCAGCTTGTGAAACGCTGCGCGTAGACCTTGGGTGTCGTTGATCCCGGTAATCACCGCGCCATGCTCGAAGCGATGGAGCAGATCGGGGGCGTCCACTTTAGCCACCAGTGGATAGCCTGTCTTCTCAGCGAACGTTATGGCTGCGCTCTCATCGGCAACGTAGGAGTACGGGCAAACCGGTATGCCATAGCAGGAGAGAAGTCTCGCCCCTTCAGCAAAGGTGAGTGCGGCGCGTTCAGCGGCACGCGCTCCCTCGACGATCGCCGCCGCCTGTTCGCGATCGACCGAAAAATGTCGATCGGGAGCTCGTTTCACCCGCCGTAACCTACTGACATAACACAGGGACGCGAGCGCGTCGACCGCCGTTTCCGGCATTGTATACACGGGGATCCGTGCTGCGGCGAGCCTGTGGCGAAACTCGGTCAGATCGGCGCTGCGACTCAACGTACAGACGAGGACCGGTTTGCCCGGGTTCTCCTCGGCAACGCGCACGATCCCGTCGGCAACTGTTTCCACCGCCTCTTTGAACACGATCGGCGGACGGAAGATGACGATCGCCGCATCGACCGTTGGGAGTGTCTCGTGGAGCGTACGCTCGTAATCGGCCGAGCTGGCAGTGGCGATCATGTCGATCGGATTACCCAGACCGGCCTCCGGAGGGAGGGACGAGGCCAACCTGCTCTTGACCACGGGAGTGAGAGCGGGGACTTCGATCTCTTCGCGCTCACATGCGTCGGCAGCGATGATCCCCGCCCCGCCGGCATTGGTCAGGATCACGGCTCTATTCCCCTCTGGAATCACACCCCACTTCACCGCTCCGAGCACGGTCAACGCTTCCTTGATCGAGGCGACGCGGATCGCTCCGATCTGAGTGAGAAAAGCATCGACAATCGCGTCTGATGTGGTCAGCGATCCGGTGTGCGATGCGACAGCAGCCGCTCCCGCCTGCGTGCGGCCGGACTTGAGAACGACGACCGGTTTGGATCTTCCCACTCTCTCGACGAGTGACCGGAACAAATGGGGATCGGCAAAGCTCTCCAAATAGAGGAAGACAAGACGAATATGCTCGTCGTTCGCCAGATGTTCCAGAAAATCGTTCTCCGACAACCCGGCGCGGTTACCGAGATTGACAAACTGTGAGATACCAAGATCCATCTCGGCAAAGAACTCGAGCACCGTCTCTCCCAACGACCCGCTCTGGGAGACAAATGCGATCTCACCATCGCTCGGGAACCAACGTGAAAACGAGGCATTGAGCGAGACAGCAGGGTCACTGTTGATGATCCCCATACAGTTGGGGCCGACCACGTTCAAGTTCTCCCCTTCGATCAGCCTCCGCAGCCGTTCCTCGCGCGCAACCCCGTCACCACCGCTCTCCCTGAATCCGGCGGTGATGATCACCAGATTGTCGATCCCCGCATGTGCGCATTCTTCCACCACCTGGAGAACCAGATTGCGGTTGACCGCCAACACGGCGAGATCGATCCCTCTGGGGAGAGTGCTGACTGACCGATAGCACCGGTGATCATCGACTGTATCATACTTCGGGTTCACCGGGCATATCGCACCAGTGTACCCGCAACGAATGATATTACGCAGGATTTCACCGCCCACGGATCCAGGGCGTGGACTGGCCCCAACCACGGCCACCCCACGGGGTGCGAGGAGTCCGGCGAGGTCCTTAGGCATGCTGACGCATCCCGTGAACGATGAGAAGCACGAGGCCTATCGCGATCAGGAGATCTCCAACGCTGAACGCGGTTGCGAGCGGAACCCCGTGCGGAAGGTAAAGCCAGTCTCCGAGGAAATCGAGACGTGTGTTCCTTCCCATCAACACGATGTTGCCGACTACCCCGTTACGGACAAGCTTATCAGCGATATCCGCCTGTCCTGCACAGGCAAGCGCACGTGCCGAAGACGGCATCCGGCCACTGTTGACACTAATTACGACAAGATTGGAAATCGCCCCAACGGCAAGGATCAGCAGCGCGCATATGCGGTAGTTGATTACGAAGAATAGGAACAATAAGCCATATGAGAGAAGATGCAGCTCTGTTGTCAGATATTGGATCAATGCCCGTTCGGAGAACAAAGGGAAGATAGAGAACTGGATCGCCATCGCTACGACCACCAGCCACCATGCTCGCAACCGGAGGCTGGAAAGGTTAATGATCCTCCCTCTCAGGAGATAGCCGAGCACAACGCCGATGATGACCGCACCAATGAGAAACATAGGATGTACAAAGTTTATCTATCTCTCTCACAGTGCGCAATGTGCCCTATCGTCCAGAGATGAAAGAGACCATATCGTTACAGTCGGGCTCAGAAACCCGTGCAAGTGAGTAATAGCATTGGCGGGGCGACTTGATATGCCATGGTATCAAGTTCGCCCCAACCAAGGAAGCGATGATCGGGAAGACTAGGGGCAGCCACAGCTGCCGTCGGCCGGTGTTCCCAGCCCGACCTTAATCTGAATGGAGAAAGATGGCCAGAAGGAAGGCCGACTCTTGCAGGGCGCTATCTCGACGTAGGGAACGTGCTCCGGACAGCATGGATGTGTGTCTAGCCGTCTACAACAGCAGTTACACCAACCCCAAGAGCCGGGCCATGGAATGATGTGTACGTAGCCCTCGAACTCGCCCGCGTTCGCCGTCTGAACGACGAGTCGATAAAACCCAGGCGCTACACGGTTGCAATGTCCGTCCGTCTGATCCCACACCATCCGCAGGTAATGCCCCTTGGGTACATCGGGGAATTGCACCTGATAGACGATGTCGCTTGAGAGTGTCTCGACCCGCCATCCGGTAATGAGCGGTGCGTCGGGGACTGGGCACTGTGAGAAATACTCGGCAGGAACAACAAGCTTGAACGAAACGTCCACCCCCAACCAATAGCCCGTGTAACAGTCCGGATCACTCCCCGCGGTCGGTGTGTCACAACCGCACTGTGCGGCCGCCGCCACACCGATCAAGCCGATGACCATCACCGCCACCAGAAATACTCTTCTCACCCGCATCACCTCCATCTAGGATTGAAGCCCGCCAGACGCCGGCTGCACTCTTCAACAATAAGGGTTACACCTGGATAAGGGACTAGTTTCATTACAAATGGCATCTGTGTGCACGATTCTCTTCCGTGCCGGCCGTATCGCTCACAGATGATAAGACGCGCCACTTAACGATTGCAGGTCCATCGCCAGTACCTATAATCTCGTCAAATTAGAGGAGGAGCTTATATGGAACCGATCGACATATTGCGTCAGTTGTCTGACGCATTCGGAGTCTCCGGGTTTGAAGACGAGGTGCGGGAAGAAATCACGGGATTGATCTCACCGTACGTCGATGAGGTAAGAACCGATACACTGGGGAACCTATTCGCCATTCGCAATGGCAAGGGAGATTTCACCCTGATGTTCGACGCCCATATGGATGAGATAGGATTCATCGTGAAGTGGATCGAAGATAGCGGGTACCTGAGATTCGCTCCGCTCGGTGGCTGGGATCCACGTATCATCCCCGGACATCGCATCGAACTCTGCCCCCGTAGCGGGGAAAAACGTTACGGCGTGATAGGTTCCGCCCCGCCGCACATCCTCACTGAAGAGGCACGAAAGAAGCCGATCGCAATTGAAGACATGTTTATCGATATCGGTGCCGTCTCACAACAGGACGCGGTCGACATGGGCATACGAATCGGCGACCCGCTAACGATTCATTACCCGTTCACCGAGATCAGCGACGGTTATGTTACCGGTAAGGCATTCGATGATCGTGCCGGGTGCGCGGTGCTGATCGAAACAGCGCGCCGTTTGGCAGAGCAGGACGTTGACATTGATATCGTTTTTGCGTTCGTCATCGGCGAAGAGGTCGGCATGCGTGGAGCGCGTACCGCGTCTTACCAGATTAGCCCCGACCTCGCGATTGCACTGGAGGGTACGATCGGTGCTGATATGCCCGACGTCCCGGCTGGAAGTCAACCTGTGCGGCTCGGCCGCGGCCCGGCAATCACCGTCGCTGACAGATCGATCATCGTCTCTCGCCGACTTATCGCAGCACTGGAGCGTGTGGCCGACGAACAAGCTATCCCTTTTCAGTACAAGCTTCCGACATACGGAGGTACCGACGCCGGTGTGATTCACCTGTCACGCGAAGGCATACTCACGGGCGTGATCTCCGTCCCCTGCCGGTTCATCCACTCACCGACATCGACCATGCGACTCAACGACTTTGAAAATACGGTCAGATTGCTGATGGGAGTTATCGGCCGACTCCCGGGTCTTGTGCGCTAGGAAATACTATCTGAAGAAGGCGTTCGGCGGCGTGGTCCGCGTTGACAATGAAGTCGGTATGACATTCCTCTCCGCCGGACACCTCTTGATAGTTCGGGGCATCCAAGAACAGACGCTGCTCATCCAGGGAGACACTGCCGTCCGTCCCCCCGGCCCCAAGGCAAGGGCCGGCACATCCTTTGCGTGTGCCATAGATGTTAACCACGGGGATGCCCAAAGAGAAGATCTCGCCACGACTGAAGATCATACCTTTGTTACTTTCCAACAGACACATGTCATCCACCGAGTCATCACACACGAAAGGGAGGGGAACCTCTCCACATGCGCACGCAAAGCATCCGCCTCCAAGCGCCGGATGATAAAGGAATAGCCTGCCGATCTTGTCGACCGCGTCGGCGAGCATTCCTCGGTCGATAGTGACGAGAAGCGCTGATGAAATCGGACAGAATGCCGGGTCCTGGGTGGAAAGGTCTTCTGCCCAGGACTCGTAGTCACCGGCCGCCAGATGGTGTGCCGCGATGAGCAAGAAGAGCGAAGCCGTCGCCGCAAAACTGTGTGCCACCACGGTGAGCCGTGTGGCATCGGGAAGAGAATCGATATACCGGGCAATGTTCTCCACCCAGTCGGCAAGCCCCGCCCTGTTTGGAAGATCGGGGGTCATGATCGACTGCGGATCGAGCCGATACGGTTCGTCACGCAGGAGACGCTCGACCTCCGCCCAGTTGCCGCCACTTCCTAACCAACCATGCAGCAGCAGGATCCGTCCGTCGGCAAGAAAAGAAAAGAGCGCCAATAGGAAAAGTCCTGTCAGCGCCCCTCTTCTAAGCCCACTTCTTGGGGTCATAATCCCCGTCTCTCTCTTAGGAAAGCACCGCCTGCTCTTTCTTCGCGGCTATCTCCTCGCGTACTACCCGAGCCAGTCGCTTGATCCCTTCTTCGATTTCAGCTTCCGTGCCGAGCGAGAAGGAAAGGCGCATCTCGTTTCCACCGCGGCCATCGATATAGAAAGCGTTTCCGATGACATACGCCACTTTCTGTTCGAGCGCTCGCGGGAACATCTCCTCGGTGTCAATACCGGCGGGCAGGCGCAGCCATAGGAACAGGCCTCCTTCCGGACGGGTCCACGTAATCCCTTCATCTGCCGGCATGTACTTCTCCAACGCCATTATCATCGCGTTCCGTTTCTTGCGATAACACCTGCGGAGGTCTTCCAGATGCTCTTCCATCCCATATTCCTTGATATAACGGGCTGCTATGTGTTGCGTCAGTTTGGAGCTGCACAAATCACTCGCCTGTTTCACCCGTACGAGGACGTCCATGAGCGGGTTATCGGCGACCATGATCGCCAACCGCAACCCTGCAGCGAGAACCTTCGACATGGTAAGAAGAAGGATCACGCGTCCTTCATCGTCCAGGCTGCGAATCGATGGCAATTGGTCACCGGCGAATCGCAGCTGTCCGTACGGGTCGTCCTCAAAGATCAACAGATCCTCGCGTTTGGCAATGGCGAGGAGGCGCTTCCGTTTCGCAAGCGACATCGTGATGCCGCTAGGGTTCTGGAAGTCAGGGATGGTGTAGATCGCCTTCAGCGTCTTTCCAGCAATGCGCGCGTTCGCGATCTCCTCTTCGAGGATGTCTAAGTTCATCCCGTCATCTTCCAGCGGTATCGCAATCTTATCAGCCTCAAACAGGCTGAACGTCTGCAGCGCTGCCAGATAGGTAGGCGCTTCGCAGAAGATCACGTCTCTGGGGTCGATGAACGCCTTGGACAAGAGATCGATCCCTTGCTGTGAAGCAGTGGTCACCAGTAGTTGCTCGGGTCTGAGGTCGAGGCCGTGCGGCCGCAGCCAATCGATAACTGCGCGACGCAAGGTCAAACTCCCCTCGGTAAGCCCGTACTGCAGGACGTTTTCATAATGTCCACGCAACTCATCGGCGGCTATTTCGGCAAACTCATCGTGCGGAAAGGTCTCCGGTGCAGGGAGACCCCCCGCAAATGAAATGATGTCCGGTTTTTCCGTCAATTTAAGCAACTCGCGGATCGCGGAGCGTTTTGCCCCAAAAGCACGTCTGGAAACGAAATTTCTCATTTGTCTCTCCTTGCGTTGCCCACGTTGCGCAACGCACTATATTGTAGAGGACTGGCTCGCGATTCTCAAAAGACGAGACGCGCCAAGAGGGGAAACAGATATAAAGCGGTAAACGTGCCGAGAAGCGCCCCGCACATGACATCAAGTGGGTAATGCTCCTTCATATATATACGTGACAGAGAGATCGTAATCGCCACGAGGTAAACGGTGACTTGAATGACCGGATGTGGATAACAGACTGAGATCACCCAGGCAAGCGCAAACGAGGTTGTGGCATGCCCTGAGGGGAACGAATAGCTGTCGAGAAACTTGGAGCGAAGCGGGGAGACGACGAGGATCGGCCGTGGACGAGCGAACAGGAGCTTGAACATGCGGAAGATGGCGATGCTCGCGATCAACACCCCCAGTCCGATCAGGACGTATGCCCGATCGATCGCGTCCCCAAACAGGATAAGCCCGAGTGCTATCCCCCCCCACAAGTAGCCATCGCCCATGTACGTGGCGGTGATCAACATCTTGGAGATACTCTTGAGGCCGGGGTTCTCGCTGATCGACTCCAGCATCTCTTCGTCCCAACGCAGAAGCCGTTCGATGAACTGATCTACTCGGCTCAACACGCGCGACAACACATACATCATTGTTCGCCTCTACTTCGCACCGCAGGGAAGAGAATCACGTCTCTGATCGAGCGAGAGTCGGTGATCAACATCGCCAAACGATCGATCCCAAAGCCGATTCCACCTGTAGGCGGCATCCCGTGTTCGAGCGAAAACAGGAAATCATCGTCCACCCGCTGCGCCTCATCGTCACCCGCCGCTCGCAGCTGCTCTTGCGTCTCGAGGCGTTCCCGTTGGTCGAGCGGATCGTTCAGCTCGGTGAACGCATTCGCAAGCTCCATTCCACCGGCGTATAGCTCGAATCGCTCCACAATCCCTTCTTGCCCCGGCTTCGGCTTGGCAAGAGGCGAAATCTCGATCGGAAAATCCTTGACGATTGTCGGAGCGATCAATGTAGGCTCAACGAACTTCTCGAACAGGTGTTCGATCAGTTTTCCCCGCGATAATGGAGGAATCTCGATTTCCTTTTCCTTCGCCTGATCTACAATCTCTTCCCTCGTTGCACCGGTAATAGAGAGGCCGGTCGCTTGCTCCACTGAATCGAGCAAACAGATTTGCTTCCAGGGAGCGGAAAGGCATATCCGATCACCTTGGTATGTAATCTCAGTCGTTCCCAGCGCCGCTCGAACGCCCGCTCTAACGACCTCCTCAGCAAGTGACATCATCACTTCGTAGTCGCCGTAAGCCTGGTATATTTCGAGGGTTGTGAACTCGGGGTTGTGCGTCGTAGAAACGCCTTCATTACGGAAATTCTTCCCCAGCTCGTACACCCGCTCCAGGCCCCCGACCACCAGGCGCTTAAGGTATAACTCGGGAGCGACGCGAAGATAGAGATCTATGTTGAGAGCGTTGTGATGAGTAACGAACGGCCGCGCCGTTGCGCCGCCGGCGATCGGCTGCATCATCGGCGTCTCAACCTCCAGGAAGCCGCGTGCATCGAGTAAGCGCCGTATGCCGGCGATCATGCGCGACCGCCGGGCAAACGCTTCTCGCACCTCCTGATTGGCGACCAGATCGAGCGAGCGATGGCGATAGCGAAGTTCAACGTCTTTGAGGCCGTGCCACTTCTCGGGCAATGGACGGAGCGACTTGGAAAGGAGTTGCCATTGATCTACAGCAACCGTCAGCTCTCCCCGCCTAGTGCGGAATACTTCGCCGCTGACGCCGAGGAAGTCTCCGATATCGCTGTCACACAGATTGCGATAATCTTCCTCCCCCAGCCTATCAACCGCGGCGTGTACTTGCACCTTGCCGCTGCCATCACGCAAGTCGAGGAATGCCGCCTTGCCCATACGCCTCATGGCTGTAAGACGACCGGCGATCGTCACCCTATCCCCGCTGTGCTCTTCCGGGGTAAGCGACGAGTAGTGTTCCACAATTTGAGAGATTAGATGGCTAGGATAGAACCGCGGCGGATAAGGATCTATTCTCTTTGCACGCAGGCGTTCAAGCTTTGCAAGCCTGGCCTGCATCGGTGATTCTGTCATTATCACTTGTTGATCGCGATCACGCGGAAGTGAAAATCACCCCAGGGCAGCTCGGCTTTGACCTGTTCCCCTTCGTGCTTTCCGATAAGTGCTTGCCCGACCGGAGAATCCACTGATATCTTCCCTTTCTCTAGATCCACCTCGGCCGAACTCACAAGGCTGAACGTGCCGCTTTCCATGATCTCCATATCCTGGAGTATGAAGCGCGTCCCGATACCTATCTCGTCGTAGGAGATCTGCTCCTCGGGGATGATTTCCGCCGAATCGAGAACGCTCGTCAGGCGATGCACCTCGCGTTCGTAGTACTGCTGTTCGCTCTGCAAGAACATGTACTCCTTGTTCTCTCGCAGATCACCGCCGTTCAACTTCGATGCCTTGAGTTTCTCAGGAATCTCTTCGTAGAGGATCTTCTTCGCCTTTTCCAACTCCTCCTGCATCAAGGCATGTCCTTCTTTCGTCAGGAAGATCGTCTCTTTTTCCATCTTTCACCTCTGCACTGATTGCCGCTCGGAACTCTTCGAGCAGGAAGCGCTCGATCTCCACCAGATGCTTGCCTCTGCACTCTTTGCGCGGGCAGACGACAAACTCTACCCCGAAAAAGGAAGCCTTGTGTCGTCTGAAGACTTCCCTTATCAACCGCTTCACTCTGTTTCGCTCGATGGCATTCCCAAATCGACGCGAAACACTTATTCCCATCCGCGTTTCTTCCGAACATGCAATGACGCGAAAATGGAAATACTTTCCCCGCCACTTTCGTCCTTGACGGAAGACACGATCGAAGTCCGTTCTCCTTTTGAGGCGCATCCGCGCGGGGAACCGACCATCGTCGCCGTCACACATACCCGCAACTATAGCCAACTCCTCCCCCTGGTGCAAGATTCTCGAACTCCTTCCTTTTGCCTGCCAAGCAAGCTAAACTCTGTTTTCGCAATGGAGCCAGAACACGTGTACACCATCTCCGAGATCAACAGCACCGCCCGGCAGGTGATAGAGAACGGGATTGGGTCTGTTTGGTTGCGCGGTGAAATCTCCAACCTCAAACGCGCCCCGTCCGGTCACACATACTTCACTCTCAAGGACAACAACGCTGAGATCGCGGCAGTCCGGTTCCGTTCCTTGTCTCCTCTTCTCCCCTCTCAAACACTGGCATCAGGGATGGAGGTGATCGCCTACGGAAGGGTGACCTTGTATGAACCGCGCGGCCAGTATCAGTTCGTCGTCTCACTCGTTCAACCGGCAGGTCTGGGGAAGCTCCAGCTCTCATTCGAACGCCTAAAGCAGCGATTACAACAAGAAGGCCTGTTCGACGAGACGCACAAGCTTCCTATCCCGCGCTATCCGCTACAGATCGGGGTCGTTACGTCCCCCACCGGCGCGGCGATCCGCGATATCATCTCCGTTGCCGCCCGTCGTTGGCCGCTCGCCCAGCTCTACCTGTTTCCAAGCGCGGTACAGGGCGAGGCGGCGCCGATGGAGATCGCGTCCGCTATCGTCTGCGCGGATGAATTCAGCGCATCGAACTCACACCTCGACTTGCTGATCGTTGGTCGCGGCGGCGGCTCGCTCGAGGACCTCAGCGTGTTCAACGACGAGCGGGTTGCGCGGGCGATCTACGCATGCCAAATCCCCATCGTATCTGCAATCGGACATGAAATCGACTTCACCATATCCGATTTCGTCTCCGACAGGCGAGCGCCCACGCCGTCTGCCGCTGCGGAGATCGTACTTCCAGACCAGGATGATCTGCGCAGAGAGCTGCAAGGAACGATCGTTCAGATCTTGCGTCGGGTGCGCGCTCGCATCGATCGAGCAGATGAGAAGATGCATCTGAGTATGCGTGGGTATGTGTTCCGCATCCCATCTCGCAAGATCGAGTCGCTCGCGCAGCGATTTGATCTCCTGATCCAGCTCATCTTGCGCGCGATACAGCGGGCGTTCATCAACCGTACGCAGGAACTGAAGCGCCTGCAAGGACTGTTGGAGCTCTCAGACCCGGATCTTCCCCTGCGTCGTGGTTATTCTATTACCCGCATTGCTGGAGAGGAGCGGGTGCTGCACGATGCAGCCGATACAGCACCCGGCACGGCGGTCGAGACGCGCCTGTCACGCGGGAGTATCCTATCTAGGGTTGAGGAGGTGAAGAATAATGAAGATCGATGATCGCCTGAGCCGGCTAGAGGAGATAACCAAACGCCTAGAGCAGGACGACCTTCCTCTTGAAGAAGCTCTTGTTCTATTCGAAGAGGGGGTCTCGCTCGCGGCCGACGTGAAGACCGCCCTCGATGAGGCTCGTCTTAAGGTGAAAACCGTATTGGAACAGGCAAGCGGCTCATTCGCCATCGATGATTTTGACCTTCAGTAGCTCGAGATTATAATGGTACCTATTATGAAAAGTCGCTTGGATACTGACCTTCTCATTATTGGGGCCGGACCGGCTGGCCTGACCGCCGCCATATATTCCGGTCGTGCTCTTTTATCCACGATTATCCTAGAGAAGGGACTCCCAGGCGGGCAATTGAACGAGACCGAATTCATCGGGAATTTCCCAGGATTCGCCGAGAAAATCGGGGGAGCGGAACTCACTGGACGCATGCGTGCCCAAGCCGAACGTCTAGGTGCAAAGATCGTCCTCGATGTGGCGAATGCGATCGATCCGATCGAAGGCGGATATCGAATACATGGGACGCAACAGGACTACGATGCACGTGCGATTATCATCGCCAGTGGGTCGCGCCCGCGTGAACTCCCAGCAGAGGGGGCAAACAGCCTGAAGGGCAAGGGAGTGTCTTACTGCGCCACATGCGACGGTTACTTCTTCCAAGGGAAGCATATCCTCGAGGTCGGGGCGGGAGACTCTGGACTAACCGAGGCTCTCTTTCTCACCAAGTTCGTCGAGTCGGTGGGGATCGTAATCCGCCACCCAGAGGATGATCCGCATGCGCTCAGAGCATCGAAGATCATCAAGCAGCAGGCGGAAGAGAACCCCAAGGTCAGATTCCTGTGGAACAAGGTAGTAGAGAAGGTAATCGGCCAGGAGCGCGTAACCGGTGTCTTGTTGAAAGACATCGCTACCGGCGAGACCGAAGAGATATCGATCCTGGGATTGTTTGTGAATATCGGGCACATTCCCGATACCGGCTTCGTTGACGGCGCTGTCAGCCTCGATGAAAATGGATAGATCATCACCGACGAGCGTCTGCGTACCAATCTTCCTGGTGTGTTCGCCGCCGGCGATGTGCGCCTCGCGGCCAGTCATTATGAACAGGCGTTGATCTGTCTCATATACACAAATGA
>CAZBSW010000019.1:0-13515 GCA_964494835.1 uncultured Thermotogae bacterium | reverse complement strand
CGGCATACGCAACGCTTTGCTGCCGGTCATCACCGCTAGTGCGCTGTACATCGGAACAATGGCGGGGGGGCAGGCGGTCGTTGAGACGGTCTTCAGTTGGCCTGGTGTGGGGCTGGCACTTGTCAGCGCAATAGCGAACCGCGATTTCCCCATGGCTCAGGGTGTCTTCATCATTGTTGCCGGTATGGTCGTCGCTTTCAACCTGTTGGCGGATCTTGCGTATGGGATTGCGGATCCGCGGATCAAGGTGAGCTGACATCGTGCCTGGGCGATGGCGAGGCCGGCTTGGTAGGGGGATCATGCAGGCCCTGGCGGTGATCAGGCGGGACAAGCTGGCGACAGCTGGTGCGCTTGTGTTGTTACTGTACTTTGTGGTGGCAATTACCGTTCCATGGATCGCACCTTACACTCCGCGCGAGATCGTGAAGATCGACGGTAGAGCCGCAATGCTCAAACCGCCAAGCGTGAGAACCCTCTTTGGTACCGACGACATGGGACGTGATATCTTTACGCAGGTCCTATATGGCACAAGACCCGCCCTTATCGTTGGACTTGTTACGGCGGTGTCGGTAACCATTCTTGGGACATGGCTGGGGATCCTGGCTGGCTATTCCCGCGGATGGACCGAGGAGATTATCATGCGCATCGTCGATGTCACCTACGGAATCCCGTTCCTCCCGCTGGCGATGATCCTCGTGGGTTTGCTCGGTCCCCGGATCTGGAACATCGTCCTCGTCCTGTCTTTGATCATGTGGCGGGCCTCGGCGCGTGTGGTCCGAGCGGAAACACTCTCCATTGCCGTCGAAGACTATATTGAGGCCGCTCGGGCGATCGGCGCGGGCAAAGGAAGGATACTCGTTGTCCACGTCTTGAGGAACGTGCTCCCGGTAGCGATTCTCTACCTTCCGATCACCGCGGGGTGGGCTGTTCTGACTGAGGCAAATCTGAGCTTCCTTGGGTATGGGGACGTTAAGATGCAGAGCTGGGGACGTTGCCTGATGTCCGCCTTTCGGACGGGGGCGATGCGGGCGGCATGGTGGTGGGCACTCTTCCCCGGGTTGGCCATCGCGATCCTGGTCCTATCCATCTACTTCTTGAGCCGTGCGTTCGAACGTCGCACCGGCTCGGAGGACTACATGTGAGCGAGCGAGAATTAGCTCGCTGTCTGAAGTGTTCCGGCCCGGAAGGTTGATGCAAGACTGCGAAACCATGCATGCGGATCGCGCTCGCGCCCTACGGAGCTACCCCGCTCTACCGGTGCGGCGACTTGAGGTCGAGACGAACTTGATGGTCTTGTCCGGGGGTCGACTCATCCTCGAGCGTGAGATGTCCCACTCGTTCGATGACTTTCGTGGCTGGCTTGCTGCCCTCACGAATCCAACGACCTCACTGCTGGCATCGCGAGCGGGTCGTTTCATCACGATAGGATGATCATCGCTCCGCGCAGCATCGAAACGATGTCGGGGCTGGCTGCGGAGTAACGGCAACCTGACCACCGGCAGTGGCGATGTGACGTTGAACGAGGGAATGCCGCTCGTTTTGCTTGTTTGCGAGGCTCCTCACTCAACTCTTGCGTGCGCAGAGACACCTTAGCTTTACCCCATGGAATAAGCCCGTGTGAGAGTATTCCGCGGGGTGAACCTCCCATTTCGAGTACTTTCCTTGGCTGAGGCAACGATCCCGTTTCGAGTACTTTTCGGGTGAGGCAATGCGGTGTCTTGACATTCCATCTATATTTTGCTAATATATTTCTGCAATACTATCAAGATGCGGGTGACTCATGACCCACCATGTCTATGAGGAGATTAAGCGACGAATACTTTACCTTGACTACGCTCCTGGCCAATCGCTCTCGATCCGTGACATCGCGACAGATCTTGACGTTAGTCCGAGGCCGGTCCGCGAGGCGTTGATCCGTTTGGAATGTGAGGGACTCGTTAGGTGGATCCCGAACAAGGGTGTGAATGTCGCCGAAGTCAGTCTGCAAGAGGTCAAGGACATCTTCGAGACTCGCTATTTCCTCGACGATGTCGTTGGAGCGCTGGCCGTACAAAGGATAAGTGACGAGGACATCGACCAGCTGGAGCTGCTCCTGGAAGCGTTTGTTAAGGAGTCCGACGAGACGAGGAAGCTCGAGATCCATGAGGAGTTCCACAGACGTCTCGACGCCAGTACAGGCAACAGGATTCTGAGCCGGATCCTGGAGATGCTGCACGACCAGCAGTTGCGGCTCATGCTTAGCGTCAGGAGAACTGAGTCCTCGTGGAGCGATGTCTACGCAACGATTGAAGAGGAGTTCAAAACACTCGTTGTGGCTCTGCAGGCCTGGAATGAAGATCAGGTCAGGGCGGCACTGCGACGACACACGCTGAACTTCGTGCAACGTGTCCAGCGCTCAACGATCCCTGCGTTTACCGACTGGCGGAGATCCCTGGACGCCGACAGCGGGGCGGATCTGCAGGAGTTGGAGCTTTCGGCAAGTGCCGAGCCAAGGTGAGGGGCGATCGCCAGGGCGGCGGTTTCATCCCCTTTGTTGATAGGGTGTACGGTGTTGGGGAAGCAAGAATGGGATTCGTGCCCTGATGCCATGATATAGTACAGAACTCTGGGAGGGCCGGAGAATGCAGAAGTTCCTCGTTTTCAGCGTGCAGGAGTACGAGTCGCGCCTCGAGAAGATCCAGGCGGCCATGGCGAATCAGGGGTTGGATGGGCTCATCCTGACAAAGGCCACAAACCTCATCTACGTTAGCGGCTATCGGACGGGCCTCTATAACAGGGAATTCCGACCCTTCATCTGTGTGGTACCGCAACAGGGGAGCCCGACACTGGTGGTCCCTCTACTAGAGATAGGTGCGGCTCTCGGAGAGACGTGGTTTGATGATGTTCGTGCATGGGGTGCTGCCCCAGGGGACTTGCGCAAAATAGGGTTGAAAGGCCACGCACACGCACAGGAACCGATATCTCTTACCAGGGATGTTGTAAAGGAAAAGGGGCTGCTTGGGGGGAGACTTGGCATCGAGATGGGAACTGGGCAAAGGCTTGGTATGACGCTTGAGCAGTTCGGTGATCTGAAGCACGCGCTGCCGGATGTGGAGTTTGCGGATGCATCCAACGTGATGTGGGAAGTCCGCAAGGTCAAGTCTGCCAAGGAGATGGAATTCATCAAGACAGCGTCCCGAATTACAGCCGATGCTTTTCTGGCCGCCCTTGATTTCATCAAAGCGGGAGTAAGTGAGAGGGAAATCGCAGCAGTCATCAATCGCGCTATGGTCGATGGAGGAGCTGAGCGGCCGAACTTTGCTGTTGTGACGACGGGCGTGCGTCGATATGGAATGATGAATCCCTATCCAACGGACACAAAGGTTCAAGGAGGTGATGTGGTGCTCATGGACATTGGAGCCACGTATGAAGCATATTGCTCCGATTTCACGCGAGTAGTGTTCGTCGGAGGTCTCTCAGAGCGACAGCGTGAGTTCTACGAGGCAGAAATAAAGATCCATGAAGCGGGTGTCGACGCAGCGAAACCTGGTGCAAAGGTTTCGGATGTAGATCGTGCTGTTTATGAGAAGGCCGAGGAGATCGGTTTCACGGATTACCTGCTGCACAGGACTGGTCATAGTCTAGCGCTGGATGTCCATGAGTTGCCCTCTGTGGCTCCAGGAGATGATACCGTGCTTGAGTTCGGGACCGTAATCGCCATTGAACCGGGCCTCTACGATTATGAGATCGGTGCGTTCAGGATTGAGAACACTGGTGGAGTAACGGAAAGCGGATTTGAGGTCTTTACAGACTGTACGTACGCGCTTGATGACGTCGTGAAACGATGACTTGCAGGCTTATCTGCGAGGAGGGCACTTGACCAAGAAGATCTGTGTGACTGTCAGTAGTGTAAAAGGGTTCTGTGCCGCAGGGCACAAGCCGGGAGACAGAACGACCATTGGTGGTCCTGATGGATTATCGATAGACGGATACATCTGCCCAACGGCGATGCACTCGCTGTACCCGCTGATCTACGGCTTCAAACATGGCGCTGTGGTCAATGGTGGGACATCCTTGAAATGGTCTTGTCCGGATGCCGCGAACGCCGTGGTATTTGAAGTCGTAGCCAGCGATGACTAGGGATTGAGCAGTACTTCCTGGTCGAGTCAATAAGGGGGTGGGAGATTCCGCGAAGTGAGCGTCGAGGGGCGCCCAATTATCTTGCTTCAGGCAGAGCGCATAATGAAGCAATGGTTCGGGCCTGACCATAAGGCCGAGCGGTCGTTCATGATCCGCGAGCATGATTGTGAAGACATGGCCGCGTCTCCTATGGATCCTTCGGCTCTCACGATGGAACGATGCCTGCCCACGTAGAATCTGGTGGATTCCTCGGTTGTAGATGGATAGCGGGTTCCCTGCGTGCTCGAAGTGCTTGTGCCACCAGCGAGGGGGTGATCAGTTCTGATCTTCTATTGCGACCTGTTAGATGGCAATGACTTCAAGACTCTTCTGGGTCTAGATAAAGTGTAGTGATCACGTATCCAGCCATCTGCATTTCCAGTTCGGAGATGGCTTCTCCGCAAGATGTGCTGGATTAGTTCAATGAAGAAGCCGTCGATTGATGTCAAGAGGTGGCGGTATGCTCGTGAGGTCAGTCGGGTAGAATGGAAACGGAGACGCTCCCAAGCGGAGAGGAACCAAGGAAAGGAAATCCCTCGATATACAGAGGCTCCTCTTGTTGCCGTTCGAATACTTCAGGAACAACACCGTTGCGATGTGTGAGTGTATGATACTGCGCTCACGAGTTCCGGAAACTGCAATACACAGTGATGGGAATCGGTTGTAGGCGCATCTATAGGAGATGATGACTAATGACAGGATTTGATGACCTCAGAGAGTGGATGGAACTCGCAAAAGGGATCGAGGAACTGACCATTATTGAAGGGGCTACTATCGAAGAGATACCTGTAATCAGCCAGATCAACTCTCGGAATCGCGGGCCAGCTGTATTCTTCGCGGGAATACCCGGATGTGATCCAAGCTTTGGGGTGATGACGAACTTCTTGCAGAACGAGAGGACTTTCGGTCTTACGTTTGGATTCCCCGGTGACTACAAGATTGGGGATCTAGTGAAGGTGTTCAAGGACAAGCTAAAGGAATGGGAGAACGCAGCTGCAGAGTACCATCCGGAGTACGTTGATGAAGGCCCAATCCTGGAAAACGTTCTCGAAGGTGACGCGATAGATCTGACGAAGTTCCCGGTGCCGACTTGGCACGAGCTGGACGCTGGCCCATACATAGGAACAGGGGATTGCTTCATAACAAGAGATCCCGATCTTGGAGTGATAAATTGTGGGACGTATAGGGCACAGCTCTTTGATGAGAGAAATATCGGAGCGGTGATGATCTCCGGACAGCACGGATGGTTGCACAGGGAGAAGTACTTCAAGAAAGGGGAGCCATGCCCTGTTGTAGTCGTACTTGGACCTGATCCGTTGCTCTTCGCACTGTCTGGGTCGAAAGTCCCTGAAGGGGTAAGTGAGCTTGACTACGCAGGGGCGGTGAGAGGGAAGCCGATTAAGGTTGTCAAGGGGAAACTCACCGGATTGCCCATTCCCGCATCTGCGGAGATTGCCATCGAGGGATTTCTTGTTAGTGGAGAAACGAGAAGAGAAGGCCCGTTTGGCGAGTGGACTGGGTCATATGCCGGTGGGGAGCGGGATGATTGCTACCTAAGATCAGAGATTCTCTACTACAGAGACAGTCCCATTCTCTGCGGATCACCTGTGGCGAAAGGGTCATGGCGCGCGGACGGGATGCTCCATCCTGTCTTCTCTTCAGCTTCGCTGTACAAGGACCTCGAGAGCGCAGGCGTAAGAGGGGTGACTGGGGTCTGGAGACCTGAAGTTGGGGGAGGGAGGCATCTGATCATTGTGGGTGTTGAACAGCGACATCCAGGGCATGCTACTCAAGTGGGAGCGATTGCAGCTCAAGCCGGTTCGTCAGTCACACCAACAGGCAGGTACGTTATTGTCGTGGATGATGACATCGATGTCTATGATCTTGAAGATGTCCTTTGGGCGGTCTGTGCAAGGTCAAGGCCGGAAGAGACGGACATACTTAAAGAGACCAGGAGCAGCTTCACCGATACCTCGTTGCGTGGATGGAAGGTCGGGAGGTTCCATAGTACCGCTCGGGCAATTGTCTACGCAACAAAACCGTATGAGCGTCTGGGTGACTATCCCCCGATGAATGTCTTCAAGCGCGAGACACGCCAAAAGGTGTTTGAGACCTACAGGGACCGTTTCGGTTCACGATGGGAGTGCATATGACGGATGTGTGGGCCGAGGACATGTGAGTTTCGGCGGTCTTATACTGCGCTCTGGCGGATGAGTTCATGAGTAACGCCGTAGTGAAAAACCATGTGAGCGGGGGCTATCACAGACTGGTGGAGCCAAGTGGAAATCGAGGGAGCAGCGGGAGAACGCTGTTCGGGGAGACAGAGTAGATGAGTCGTTGCTGCACGTTGCTGATGTGGAACGCAAAAAGGAAGTGATAGTCCATGACGCAGAACTCGGAGGTACGTGTTTTGGGAATCTCGGGAAGTCCTCGGGATGGGAACACAAGAATCATGGTTGAGGAGAGTCTCAGTGCTGCAGAGGAGGTAGAGAACGTCAGTAGTAGGTTGATCGCCCTCAATGAGAAACGCGTAGACCCATGCGTGGATTGTGGACAGTGCCCAGTCAGCGCTGAGCGGTTCTGTGTGCTGAAAGACGACATGGAGGAGATCTATCACGAACTTATCGAGGCTGATGGAATCATCATCGGTGCTCCGACGTATGCAGGGAGTGTCAATGCACAAACAAAGGCCCTCATGGACCGATGTCGACCGTTGACCCGCGCCGGATCGTTGCTGAAGCACAAGATCGGTGGTGCAATTAGCGTGGGTGCCTGCAGAAATGGAGGACAGGAGCAGGCATTGAATGTCATAATACATTATTTTATGCTACGGGGCATCCTGCCTATTGCGGTGACCAGTTCTTTACAGATTGGTGCGGTAGGGATGGCCTGGAAAGCTGGCAAGGTGCGCGATGATATCTATAGGAATGAAGCCATGCCTGAGCCAGAAAGCGCCCTAGCCCAGTGCCGTCAGATCGGTCGTGCTGTGGCGATCTACTGCAAGGTGGTGAAAGCGGGTCGTGCCGCTCTGGGGAGCGATCTCGACTCCCTGCTGGGCGGATGGAAACTACCCAAGGGCGAGCACTAGCGTGACGACGAGGCGGCAGCCATAGAACAAGGAAGAGACACACCTGAACTGAAGCACATCCGGACACTCGACTTGTGTGGGTCTTGCGGGGAAGGACGGAAGACGCTGAAGCTTCACCAGCTAAAGGCTTTCTCCTGAGCCGCTCCGGCTTTTCCGGAGGCCCCGTTACATGAGTCCGGCCACCACGACGTCACACTTCCAATCCTTATCTGCTCTAGCTACCGCGCATGGAGCGCAAAGCGCGTTGGGGAGAAAGGAGCGAGAACCTCTGCATCAATTTCCCCAGAAATAAGCTGAGCAATGCGAACCCCAGTGATTGGCGACAGCGCAATACCATCTCCGCCGTGTCCAGCCGCGATGTAGAGGTTCTCAATAGACGAAGAGCGGCCTATGATTGGGAGGCCGTCTGCCGTGGAAGGCCGAAGGCCTGCGAAAGCACGGATGATGCTCAGAGATTTCGTGATCGGGAGTAAAGACGCAACCGATTCTGCGAGTGCAGTCATTCCTGCATACGTGACAGCCCTGTCCTGAAGACCGAATTGACGAGTGCTTCCGACAAGCACATTCCCACGCTGCGTTTGATATGCAACCAAACCAGCTGTGAGCGCGGATCTATCGTGGTCAGGCGACGCTGCCTTGCTCAGCAGGTATTTCGCCGCGAGGATCATTCCCTGCATGAATCTGGGAGCCGGCTCGGTAACAAGGATCTGCCCGTGCTGGGGTACGATCGGGAGTGATAGTCCCACCATCGCTGCAACGTCCGATGCCCAGATGCCGGAAGCAATTACCACCAAACCGGCAGGAATACCGGACCCATCTTCAACGACAACTTCCGTGATACGCCCGTTAGACACAGTGAGTCCTCTAACCTCGGCATACGGGCGTATTCGGGCACCCAGTCTCGATGCAGCCTGTGTGAAGCCGTGTACTAGATTTAGCGGCGATACCGCTGCATCGTCGACGCAATATGATGCTCCATGTATGTGATCGGCGAGCTGCGGCTGTCTTTGCAGCGTCTGACGGCGATCGAGAAACTGCGCGTTCACGCCGTGGTTTAGGAGGATCTTCACTTTGGCTTTGAGAATCTCCTTCTCTTCGTTCGTCTCAGCAATGATCAGAGATCCTCCATTGTCAAACTCCAGATCTGCTCCCAGCTCGTCCGACAGCCCCCTGTACATCTCCAGGCTCTCCAGGGCAAGGGCAAGCTTCGGCCCCGGAGTCTTCGTCTGCATCAGCACCCCTACAGACGCAGAGCTCGAAGTTCCGCCACACAGGCCCGAACGATCAAGCAGCATTGTGTCAATCCCGCGTTTGGCCAGCTGATACGCTATCGATGAGCCGATGACCCCACCACCAATGACCACCGCATCTCTTGCGCGTGTATTCAAGATGAAGACCAATCCTTTCCCACCATGGTTTCGACACACACGGGCCTCACTGGAGGGCGAATGCTCGGGCTGCAAACGTCGCTTGGAGCACAAGGCAGTTCCTCGGCGAGGATAGAGGCAATGATCCTCTGACATGTGCTGCCTTGACAGAGACCCATTCCGGCTCTTGTCAGGCGCTTGACATCCTCCAAGGTACGAGCACCAGATCGAATTGCATCTCGAATCTCCGACTCCAGAACCTCTTCGCAACGACACACAATCCTGTCCGTCATTCCTCTGGCCCTTTCCTCGTCTGTGGGGAAATCGCTCGAACCGCCTCTGCATACCCTTTCGGCACTCGCAACTTCACAATCATCGTGCCGTCAAAGGCTGGCACCGCCTGAACCTGCACGACCACAGCCTGACCCAGAACGTGTCCATTCGAGTCCGTGACCTCAACTTCGTCACCAATCGCGGGAATAGGAAGAAACTCATGCGGCACCGATACTAATGCTTCTGTGTCCGAATACGTCCAGTCAATGACAAAGATCGCAAGTCCCGGGCAGCTGGCAATGCATAGCCCGCAGCCGATGCACTTCTCTTCATCGAGTACGGGTAGGTTAGTGAGTGGGTCGGCAACACAGATCGCGGCGTGAGGACACGCTGCCTCACACGGATTGCAGGGGATGTCCTGGGTACATTCGATGATTGCGATGGGACCTCTTTCCAGTCGTTGTGTGCTCGGAATACCACAAGGCTTGGGCTTCCGATGAGTCATGTCATCACTTCCGGTTCTTCCCTCGGTTGCGGGCACACAGTCTTCCATTACGCGACCCTCAACTTGCCCATTCGGCGACGCACTCAACCCATTCCCAGTCCGCCATGCTCTAATTTGCAGTTCTTTCGCACGCGCACGATAATCTCCGAACTGACCGAGACGAAGCCCCTGAAGACTTCTCCAGATCTCCTGGGAGCTTGTTGTTGCTTCCCCGGAAGTCCCGAAATCCTTGCCTTCAACGATGGCAAGCCCCGCAAGTCGTCCCTCCTCTATTGCGGTCGTTGCCTCCTCAATCCCGGTAATGTCCCCGGCAACGTATATGCCGGGAACTGTGGTCTCCATACATTCATTGTGAACCGGAACATATCCACCTAGAGCTGGGATATAGACAGACTCGCAGCCGGCCAAATGCGCGAGCTCCATCAATGGTGTAAGCCCGACTGCTAGACATACCATATCCACAGGTAGCCGTTTCTCAGTTCCCGGAATCACTTCCATCTCGCTATTGACCTCTGCGATAATGGCCTCCGTGACTTCCTCCCTGCCCACAGCCTCCAGGATCGTGTGAGATGTTCGTATTGGAACGCCAAGGCGGCGTACTTTTGCGGCATGAACAGCGTAGCTCCCGACCTGAGGCTTCGCGTCGATAATTGATACTACCTCCGCACCTGCCTGCATAAGCTGGTATGCAACGATAACCCCAACGTTTCCTGACCCCACCATCAACACCCGCCGCCCTGGCAGAACCCGATGCACATTAACCATGGTTTGCGCTGCTCCGGCCGACATAACCCCGGGCAGTGTCCAGCCAGGAAAGCTGAGTGCGTTCTCTGAGGCGCCAGTAGCTATGACAATAGCGTCGGCACTGACCTCGAAGCATTCATGTTTGCGAAGCAATGCAAGTCTCCTGTCGTCAAAGATGCCCCACACGACGGTATCCAGGAAGGTCTCCACTCCGGCCTGCATCGCACACTGCATGAGTTCCTCTCCTATTCTGAAGCCCCTCGTGCCCGCACGATGCCTCTGAGATCCAAAGAACTTGTGTATCTGTTTGAAGAGTTGCCCCCCCACCATCCGATTCTCATCTACCAACAGCGTATCAGCACCTGCGGTCGCCGTCTCTATGGCGGCAGAGAGCCCAGCCGGTCCACCGCCCACAATGACCACATCCCGGTGCCTAACCGTTTCCACGTTCCTCCCATTTTCCCAGGCCCATCTGCGTTTCGACCCGCATTCCATCTTCAACTGAAGTGACACAGGTGCGCACATTTGGCACTCCATTGACTGTCATGATGCAGTCAGTGCAACGGCCAATCCCGCAAAACAGCCACCGTGGTCCGTTTGTACGGCGGGTCGTCCTCGATTTGCGAATCCCATGTGCTGCCAGAGCAGCTGCAATCGGCTCGCCTTCATGCGCCTCCAGCTCACGTCCGTCCACGATTATCCGAACCACTCTTGGAGTTGGGCTGTCCCCGAGAATCGGATGCTTCGCTATGCGAAGTTCCTCATCGTGCATCTGCACCAAGTCCTCCTTTCGACATGACTCTCCTACACAAATCTCGTGCCACTACCCTACCGCGCTTGCATTGAAGCCTCTCATCCATTGCGTACGGTAGATCCTAGGCAACCCATTCAGGATCAGTACGGCGGTTGCCTGCTCCGGTTCCACCGAACGTCACAGGTCTCCAGATCCAGCAAACTGCTCCAGTCCGAGTCGGTACAAGGTGTCACGTGTCGGCGTGACTCCATCGTATCCGCGTTCTTCGTAATAGGCTTTGATTGCAGTATCCATTTCCTCTGGAGAGATAGCTTGGCCCGCGGTACCGCCCCGTGGTAACGGAGTCGAGAACCTGCTGGGAAGAACGTCATCCTCCGTAGTGTACCCAGCACGCGCTGCACAAAGCCGCAACAGCGCGTAGTTTCGCTCCCCAATCTTCAGCATGTCTTCCGCCGACAACGAGATACCGACCGCCGACTCAAGCAGGGACCTGACCCGTCCGTAGCTATAGTCTGGGCCTACCGCATTTACAGTAAATATGCATAGAATTAGTGAGTCTGTAAATGACCATAAATCCTCATATGTTTTTACGATTGCTGGTTTATCTTCCAAGCTAACACGATCGTAGGCCCGAGTAATCCCGATATCAGATGAAGGTGAGTCGATCTCAAGTACGTGGTCATGAACACCTTCGAGGTGAGTTGCACCTCTGGGCGAGGTAGCATAGCTCAAGCCCAATCCTTTCTTCCCACGAGGATCATGCATCGGGACCTCAACCCCCTTGATCATCATATGAAAATCGACGCCCAAGTTCCGCGCGAAAGCTTCGAGTCCATCGGCAAGAGTCTCGCCCATGCCTTGCTTGTGTGCTATTTGCTCTACCAGGTTGATAATTGCTTCCGCATCGCCCCACTTTATGACATTTGGTATCTTCTTCTTCTCCGACGCCTCCATCAGGAAGGCGATGGTAATACCTACGGAAATGGTATCGAGTCCGTACTCGTTGCAGAGCTGGTTTGCTAGGGCGATAGCGTGTATGTTGTCGTTCAAGCAGAGCGATCCAAGAGCAGCAATGGTCTCATATTCCGGTCCACCATACGCCGGAATCACTTCCCGCCCAGCAAAAGAGGTCTTCACGACACGCTTGCAGCGAATCGGGCACCCACTGCAAGATCCCCGCCCAACCAGGATCTCATCACGAAGCTGCTCTCCCCCTATTGCTTCCGCGCCTTCGAATACCCCTTCCTGGAAGTTCTTGGTAGGCAGAATACCCATAACGTTGTATGGCACAACAACAGACGGCGTCCCGACTTCCCCGAATCGCTTCTTGTCGTCTGTCATGAGGTCCCGAGCGTATGCTACTCGCTGTTTCTTGAATTGCTCCGGATCATATAACGGTTTTTCTCTCCCCCCTTGCACAACTACAGCCTTTACGCCTTTTGAACCCATGACCGCGCCGAGTCCAAGGCGACCAGCGGCATGTGCTCGATCATGTATAATGCAGGACATCCTTACTAGTTTCTCTCCCGCAATCCCGATGGACGCCACCCGTGAATTAGGGTAGCGATTTCGAAGGATCGTCTCTGTCTCACCCGTCCCCTTACCCCACAAATCCGCTGCTGACCGCAGTTCAAGCTTCCCATCAATCAGGGCTACTGTTACTGGATCCGCAGATTTTCCCCGGAGAAGAATTCCGTCATACCCGCTAGTTCCCAACTCATGTGCGAAGTATCCACCGACGTATGAGCCGCCAACGCTTCCTGTCTTGGGCGAGACTCCCATCACCACATGTCTTCCTGCTCCCGCAAGGCCGGTCCCTTGGAATGGACCAGTCGCGAAGACCAGTATGTTGTCAGGAGATAGGGCGGATATGGGACCCGCGATTTCCTCCAGTATTATTCTCGCCGCGATGCCCCTCCCACCGAGATGAGCCTCTTGCCACTCCGGAGCGATTTCGTAGTCATGTGCCTTCCCGCTGCTCAGGTCAACATCAAGATACCGCCCATATTTCTCGGACATATTCACCATTCCTCCTGGTTGGTCCGGCACATCCTCTTGATTTCACATAACTCCCGTATTCTTCCAAGTCACCGACTATCCACCTGCGATAGCAAAGAAATCGTCACAATATAATTGTAGAATACAGCAAACACTCGCCGGATGCAAGGCACCATACCCGCCGTCTACAACCGGGTCCGAACTCCTGCAAAAGACAACAACACACTGCCGAAATAGCTGATATCGCCATTACGTCAAGGATTCAGCGCTCACCATTGACTGCACTCCTCAAGACATCCTTCTCATGGAGCCGTCGCTTGCAACCGGTCCTGGTCTCCCCCTGACTCTTCCTCTCGCATCCTCAGCCGGTACATGCACATCAGGGGCACTCCGCTTCCTCCGGATACCGCGGAATTGCGGTTAGGTCGAATGCCATATATGTCCCCACCCAAGCGACTCAGGAGCTGTGAATCAGCCGGGGTAACCCATGCCCGGGCAACAGAGCTCTCTTTCCAATTGATCTGCATCGACGGCATCGTCTTCATTATGCCGCCACTATGGATCTCGCAATCAACAAAACGTCTTTCCTGTGCTTATGTTGGCGACGCTCAGCTTTTGAGCATTTCGA